>JAUWTT010000127.1 GCA_030614585.1 Acidobacteriota bacterium | reverse complement strand
TTTGAGGGAGATGCATTCTTCCCACCCTTTGATGAGTCAAAATGGGAAGTGGTCGAGGAACAGGAGTTCCACCCTGATGAGCAGAACCCCCTTCGCTTCACATTCCTGACCTTAGACAGGAAGTAGCTCCCGGGGAGTAAGACCCAAGTCCCAAGCACCAATCCCCAGGACAAGTTCGAAGTTCGAAGGGGCGCTAACTACTTAACCCGATCACCGATCACCGATGACCGCTAACCGGTTCGTCGTTCGTCGGTCCCCCCACTCCAGCCCCCAGGTCCCAGCTCCACCGAACCTTATTTACTTCCCGTGCGTTATTCATTACAACGAGAGAGGCGGAGTGATGAATGGGTGCTGATGTGCGAGCCACTGGATCGCAATTGAATCTCGACGAAGTGCTGCATAGGTGTAGGCGCGGCGATGAGCTGGCCTGGGAAAGTCTGGTTCGCAACTACCAGTCGCGTGTCTACGGACTCGCCTATCATTACGTAGCTAACAGTGAGGACGCTCGCGATCTAGCCCAGGACATTTTTGTGAAAGTGTATAAGAACCTGCGCAAGTGCCCAAATGCCGACAGTTTCCTCCCCTGGCTCTTTCGCATCACGCGGAACGCGTCAATTGATCACCTGAGGAGAAAGCGAGTCCGGCCTCCAGCATCTCAAGTTGCGGAAATGGATATGAATTCGCTTGTAGACCATTCGTGTGACCCGGAGGAACACTGGCTGAAGGAGGTCCGACGGGGACTTTTTCGCAAGGCGCTGCAGATGCTTACACTACTGAATAGGGAGATCATTATTCTGAAAGAAATCCAAGGTTTAACTTTGGAAGAAATGGCCGGGATTCTGGACGTTCCGATCGGTACTCTGAAATCTCGTTCCCACCGGGCGCGCCTTGAACTCGCAGAAAAGGTACTCGCTCTCTCGCAGGGCCAGGGAGGTACAAACTCGTGAAACAGGCAATGGGTTGCAGTGATCTGGTGGAGCGACTGGAACTGGTTCTGGGAAAACAGCTTCCGGACAGCGAACTGGTAGCGCTGAAGGCACATGTCGAAGGTTGCGAGCGATGTCGACAGCTTCTCGAAGTTTGCCGAGGTGAACAGGTGCTCGAGCATACAGACGGCTTAGTGGGCGGGGTGTTGGCAAGAACCAGCGGCAGCGCTTGTTCCCGGGTACACTCAATGCTCTGCGATTATGTCGATCAGATGCTTCAAGGAGACGACGCAGCTCTGGTGCAGGGACACCTCAACTACTGTTCTGGCTGCGCTCAGCTGGCCTCCGTCCTGGAGGAGTTGGTCGTCGCGCTTCCTCAAATGGCATCGCTCGACCCGGGGCCTTTTTTCACAGGTTCGGTAGTTGCGGCTACGCGATCGACTCAACCGCCTGACAAATGGGCTCTCTTGCTTTCATATCTGTCACAGGTCTTTCAGCGACCACGCTTTTCCCTTGAAGCTGCCTATGTTGGGGCGCTTCTGATTTTCCTCGTCTTCGGGGGCGTACCCGTCAAATCGGTCGGAGGCGTCGCATCGGCGACATTGGCTGGATTCCAACTCAACTTGAGCGAGTTAGTTCAAGACACACCTGCGGTCCTGAGCAATTCATGGGCTGACTTCTACAACTCCTGCGAGAGCCGGGTCGAAAGAAAGATGCAGGCTACGCAAGTGGCTCTTGGAAGCGCCTTCGAATCGCTTCAGGGATCCGCTGAGCAACTGAGAGACATGTCGGACGAACATCTTCTGAAGCCCACAGCGGCACTCATCCAGGATGTCACCGAGAAGTATGAAGAGTACTCTCGTAGCTTCAGCAGTGCCGAGGCTTCTGAAGATCACCCTGTAGAGACTGCCGAATGATCTTGAATCTGGCCTGGACCTTAGCCGGGAAGATTCAGAAACTCACCACAAAGACACCAAGATCACCAAGAATCAAGGGTTTATAGGAAGCACCTGGTTTCCCTGGTGACCTTGGTGCTTGGTGGTTTGAAGCATCCGGTCAGAAACCTCCGACCCAAACCGAACCTTCACAAGTCTCCATGCGTTCTGCTCGATGAAACACAAGAACCGGCGCACAGAGCGCACAGATTTGGAGGATCACATGGCTACTGAAACGGAATTTCAACAAGCGTTAGAGGCACAAACTTCGACGCCTCCTTCGTCCGCACCCACACCTGAATTCCCACCGCAGGCGCAGGTTCAGGCCGGACAACAGTGGGCTGCGCCCAAATACCAGGACCCGCGTCGTAAATCGCCGTTGCTGGCAACCGTTCTTTCGGCGTGCCCTGGATTGGGGCAGGTTTATGTGGGCTACTATGCTCAAGGCTTTACCAATATCCTGGTGGTCATTTCCCTGATTGCGCTCCTGAACATAGGTGTGGAGGATCTTCAGCCTGCAGTCGGATTCTTTCTTGCTTTCTACTGGCTCTACAATCTCGTCGACGCGGCAAGGAGGGCTTCGTTTTACAACCAGGCGCTAGCCGGGCTTGATTCGACAACTTTGCCGGACGAGATGAGCCTTCCGGACACTAAAGGTTCACTGTTGGGTGGAATTCTCCTGGTTACATTTGGCGCCATAGCGTTTGCCCACACCCAGTTTGGAATCTCTGCGGAATGGGTTCGGGACTGGTGGCCTCTGGCCTTGGTCGGAATCGGAGGTTATCTGATCTACCGGGCGACTGGGTCCCGCTCAGGATAAGGTAATCTCGCATCTTTGCCTCTACCCGGATAAAACAAACCACCAAGTCACCAAGGACACTAAGATAAACCCATTAGTCGCATTGTTACTTGGTGACCTTGGTGTCTTGGTGGTGAGTCTACCAGTTCCCCACATCATCTCTTCGCCCACATTAGTTTCTCGCGAAGCGTATCAAAAAAGCCACGCTCACTAGGCCGAATCAGTTCGACTCGAAACGGAGACCGAGTGCAAACCACCTCGTCACCCTCTTTAAACTCGACGCCAAGTTGCCCATCGATAGTGAGCATGACGTCCTCACCCGAGCGGAGCACAAAACGCATTTGATAGTCAGGCGGTATGATCAAGGGACGGTTGGTAAGCGTATGAGGGCAGATCGGGGTCACGAGTATCAACTCGAGCGAAGGATAGATGATAGGACCTCCCGCCGAGAGGGAATAGGCTGTGGAGCCGGTCGGAGTTGAGACAATTATTCCGTCGGCAACGAAATTGGCGATGAACTGACCGTCGAAGTATGCATCAACGCTGATGACCCGCGCCAAAGCCACTTTGTTGATAACAACGTCGTTGAGTGCCTGGAACGTTTGGGTCTTACCTGACTTCGACCGAAGATTCGCTTCGAGAAGGCAGCGACTTTCGAGTCGGTACTCTCCATCCAGAAGTGCCTGCAAATCGGTATAGACTCGATCCAGTGTGACTTCAGTCAGGAATCCCAGACTGCCCAGATTGACTCCAAGAATCGGGCAAGTGTGCTCGCGGACAAGCCGGGCCACTGAGAGCAGAGTTCCGTCCCCGCCGAACACGACGAGGGCATCGGCTAGAGCAGGAATCTCAGTTTTAGCAACGCCTCGCAGATTCCCAAGGCGAAATTTCTCGACAACTTCTTCGTCAGTGAGAACCTCGCACCCCTTCGATTCCAACCACTTGATTACTTCGAGAAACTGCTCGGAGAAATCGGTGCGATGCGTCTTGGCAAAAAGGCCGATTACCACAGGTTTATCCTTTCTTCTAAACGGAAGGTTGGTTTGGCTAGGCTCGATACCTCCAGGGGATATGGGCCGCATTTCTTGAACGCCGTCTTCTGCAGCAGCACAGCGGGCCGACTAACGCTGACTAAGTATCCGGAGGCTTTGACTGGTCGGAGTCCTTCAGATACTCGTCCCGACACTGCGTCGAACAGAAATGGTACGTCTTGCCTTTTACCTGCAAAGGAACAGCTATACTGGTGGCCACGTAAGTTCCGCATTGAGGATCCTTCACCGTTTGACCAGAAATCTCCTTCCTTGTACCAGTCGAGGGTTTCGCATGCTTTCCACTGGACCCGGCTCTCTTTCCAAAAAGGTAATTCACAAGTTTCTTCAGGATGTAGAAAGCCGTTACGAAAAGGAGGAATCTCAGGAGAAAAGTCATTGAGAGGATGCGTCCGTCTCTAGATGGTTCTGAGCGAGTCTCATTTGTTCCCGAATCTCTTTTGCGTGCGCGTACCCGGGATGAGCCTCAAGCAGATGTTCCCACGAATTAATCGCTTCTTGGTAGTTCCCCGTCGAAAAGAATGCAAAACCCATGTTCTGCAGGGTTTGGGGATGCTCCGGTTCAAGTTCGAGAGACTTCCGATACTGCTCGAGGGCTAGCTCTGCAGCACCGGTAGCCAAATAGGACGTTCCCAAATCCGTCGAGATACCGACATCGTCAGAGTGTAGAGCCAGTGCTTCCTCGTACCAGGGTACGGCCGCATCATAACGCCCCATATCGTAAAAGGCATTCCCTATCGCGACTCGAACTTCGTGGTTTGTCGGGTCTGACTGAGCACGGT
Organism: Acidobacteriota bacterium; assembly: GCA_030614585.1. Lineage (GTDB taxonomy): Bacteria > Acidobacteriota > UBA6911 > RPQK01 > JAPXNP01 > JAUWTT01. The sequence goes on along the minus strand of JAUWTT010000127.1, from coordinate 4,493 downwards.
CAAGCAAACCCTGAAGCTGCTCACTTATCTCGAGTGCAGGATGATTCTCAGGGAGCTGTCCCAGGGGTTGACTGGGCGAAACCTGGCTCGGCGCCCCACCCTGGGCGACAAAGAAACCCAGAATAAAACCAACGATGATACCCACAATCCCTATCACATACTGCTGAAGATTCACGGAATTCAGTATGTTATCATAACATGGGTTTCACCGAGTCCGGAGAGGTTTGTAAGGTCTGTATGGGGACCTTGAAAAGGGGAGGATTCTGGGTCCAGTCATGTACTTGTACCGGGGGAAAGAGATTGGAAACTGGAAGAGGCTGACCGCAACCTGTCTCAGGATCATCGAAACCGGTTCCCCAGAAGAAATCTCTGACATCATCCCGCATATCCGAGTCCTCCGAGACGAAAGCTTCTTTGATCCGTTGGTAAGACACCTGCAAGACTCGGGCAAAGAGTTGAAGATGATGGCCGCCCTTGCGCTTGGAAGCCTCGGAGATGAGAAGTGTGTTGAGACCCTGCGAAAGACCTACTTCACGCTTAAGCAGGAGGGGTATGACGAAGTCATTCCTCTGGAGTCCGCTCTAATCTCAGCCCTGGGAGAGGTGCCTTGCCCAGAGTCGGTAGCTGTTTTGACGGAGATCCTGGCTGGTGAAGCGAGCGCTGATCAACGCACTCAACGGTCACGGTTGGCAGTTGAAGCTCTGGGCCAACTTGCCCAACAGGGAATCCCGGAAGCAGAAACGGAGTTAAGAAGATTACTTTCACAGGGGAGAGAATCGTTGCGAGGACAGATCGTTGCCGAACTGTCTCTCGCCTACTGGCACAGACCGGGCGAAATCCCGGATGAGCTCCTCGATCAGTTCTTTCGTTTGACCGGAGATCAAATCGACGAAGTAAGAACAGCTGCAAGAGCCGCTCTCATCAGCCTTTCTCAACTCGGAAGCGACCGAGCTGAGAACCTCCTTTTCCACTTGAATGAAGCCTGAGTTCGCGGCCCCGACGCGACGCTACTAACCCAACTGCTCAATCAGTGCTTTCGCGACTTCTGCATTCGGGGCAGTTGGAGCGAGGACAAGATACGTTCTCAGGTGGTCCATCGCTCCTTCCATATCGTTGAGGCTGATTAACGTGATCCCTAGTTGGTAATGGGCCTCAGCATGGTTGGGATCAAGTTCGACCGCCTTCTTCAGAGCCTCAGCAGCTTCTTGAGACTGCCCCCCATTAATATAGGTGACACCCATGTTGTAATAGTTGACTGCAGCATCAGCAGGGCTAAGCTCGGTACTCATTGAGGCTGCTTTTTCGTAATACTCCCTGGCCTTCTCCGCTTCTCCGTTGGCAGCGTAAACCGAACCCTTATTCTGATAGTGAGCGGCATTTTCAGGCTCCAGGGCAATGGCACGGTCATAGGCCACTAGAGCCTTGTCGTATTGCCCCAACTTCGTATGGCAATTACCGACATTGGCCCACACAGACGGCTGTTCACTGTCGACTTCAAGGACCACCTCAAAAGCTTTTACAGCCTCTGCATACTGGCCCCCGTTATAAAACGTCACACCCTGGTTAAAAGTCTCTCGAACAGCTTCGATACGTTCCGCCAGTTCCCGGGCCGCCGCCTGCTGCTCTTTCAGTTTCTCCAAGTCTTCGTCGGTCATGTCAAAGGCCATCTGGCGAGCCTTCCCTTTTTTCAAGGTGAATTTCTTGACTGAACGCTCTTCATCTCTCGTGAATCCAGCCTTGACACCCTCTATATAATCGCCTTCATAGCCTTCTTTTTCGATGATGATCCTATAGGTACCCTGTATGCTCACACCAGCATGGACGTACATTCCCTTGCTGTTTGTCTTCAACTTGTACTTGCGGGCACCCGCCATCGCTTCTATGCGAACGGTGGCATCTTCGATGGGCTTGCCGTCCTCGTCCACGACTTCGCCACTAAGAAAACCGAGTTGCGCAAATGCCTCCTGGCTGGGGAAAGCCACCAGCATCACTACCGCAAGAAACAATCCGTAGGAGATTCTCGACTTCATAACGCACGCCCCTTCTTTACGATCATATAGACCGGATAAATCCCGAAACCAAAGACTTGGGGAACAGGTTAACCGCCAGATTCTAAACTCCCACCACCTTGACGACCCTGAATCTCAAACCCAATCTCAACACGTCTTCAATCCCCTGTATCCAAGTCCCCTATTTCAAAAGATACAGTTCAGCAAAAGAAGTTCCTAAGATCCTCAATATTATCGGTGATAGGACAGTTTGGCAAGCTGCGAAAGAACTGTTTCCCATACGCCCTCGTCCATAGCCGACTGTCCAGAATTGCCAGGATTCCCCTATCCTCCCTGGATCGGATCAACCGCCCTAATCCCTGCCTCAGAGAAATGATTGCAGCAGGAACACTGTATTCCATAAAAGGATTCTTTTTCTCCCTCTGTAACTGATTCAGACGAGCTGCTACTACCGGCTCCGTCGGCACCTGAAATGGAAGCTTGTCAATGATGACCGCCTTCAAAGCATCGCCCTGAACATCCACACCCTGCCAGAAGCTGGAAGTCGCAAATAACACCGCGCTAGGAGTTCCCCTGAAGTCTTCTAGCAATTGCGACTTCGGTTTCCCTCCCTGACACATCACTGGAAACTGAAGTGTCTCGCCGAGAGTCTCATACAGCTGTGTCATCTGCTGGTAACTCGTACACAGGACAAATGCAGACCCCTGGGTTGCCAACAGAATGGTCGAGACTTCTTCGAGGAGGCGCGGAAACCGCTCGGGTGCACGAGGGTCTGGAAGAGCCCTCGGAACATAGAGAAGTGCCTGGGTCGCGTAATCGAATTCACCCGGTACGATCAACTCTTCCGGTTCCGGAACGCCAAGGCGCTCCCTCAAGTAAGTGAAATTCCCTTCAGTAGTGAGGGTCGCCGAGGTCAAAATGGTCGAATCGGTTTTAGAGAAAACGGCTTTTCGCAGAACCGGAGCTACATTAATCGGGTTAACGTGAATAGAGGTCCCACGGCGTGACCTGTCGAACCAGTACACGTTCCCGGGGTCATCGGTATCAAAGATCTCCTCAAGGCCGGCCAGATAACGCTCGAGCCGTCGAACTAACGTGCCTGTCTCGCCGGAGCGGGACTCCTCCAGTTCCAGGCGATGATAGACGCCAAGGAGTCCCTCCTTGAACCTGGTGGATTTCTGTCCCAGATCGAACCGGAGGTCGGTCGAAGAACCGCTTACATCTCGGAAGAAATTCAGGGAGTACTTACCCTCCTGTCCGGGAAAGGACAAGAAGAAATCATCGGATGTCCTTGCTAACCGGTTAGCCAACTTGGAAACATCTCCATTTGCCGGGAATGCTCTTTCAAGTTCGCGGCAGAAATCCTGAATTTGATAACTGCTGAGCCTGCTTCCAAAATACTCCGACGCAACATCCTCAACCTCATGGGCTTCATCCAGGATCAGAACAGGGAAATCCGGCAGGACGCTTCCAATTTCATCTGTTTCGAGAGCAAGACTGGAGAAAAGTAGAGCATGGTTGAGTACCACAACATCCGACTCGAAGGCTTTCTGGCGCATTCGAGTTACGTAACATTCCTCGAAGCGCTCACATTTTTGCCCCACACATCGTTCGCTTCGAGCATCGAGGGAGTCCCAGAGAGGGTCCCTATCAGAGAGCCACTCCAATTCTGCTCGATCACCCGTATTTGTCTTCCGAACCCACTTCATCAGGCTTCTATGGGGATCCAGACTGCCACTGGCAACGATAGATTTCTGTCTTCCCTGCTGCTCCAGGCGCTTTAGACAGATGTAGTTCTGACGGCCCTTCATATAGGTTGCCCGGAGATCGGGAAAAAGGTGTTTACGAACAAAGGGAATGTCTTTTTGGAACAGCTGTTCCTGGAGGTTCTTCGTTGCCGTCGAGATGATGACCCTCTTCTGGCTAAAGGCAACCGGAATCAGGTATGCGAGCGTTTTCCCAGTTCCCGTGCCCGCTTCGATACAAAGTGGATAGCGTTCGCGGATAGCAGATAAGACTGCCCGTGCCATCTGAAGTTGTGAAGGACGATTCTCAAAGCGGAGCAGTTTTTGGGTGAGCACTCCACCGGGCTCAAATACTTCTTCAAGAGTTGCAGGAGTACTCATGTTGGAATATCGGGCTTTAACGTCACCTTTCAGGGGTGGGGTCAGGCCTTTCGAAACACTGTCGGGTCACTTACACCAGCCACGCTTCCCTGCATCGACTTCGCCAGTGCCCCACTCCAGGTGACAGGCCCTCCCTCAAGTTCTTCAGAATCGTAGGGTCACTCCCGTACCAAGTCTGCGTAGAGCGGAAAACGCGCACAGAGCTCTCCCACGTCTTGGCTGACACGTCTTGCTGTCTGCTCATTGTCAATGTCATCCAGAACGTCTGCAATCATACTGCCAATCTGCTGCATCTCAGCCTCGGCCATCCCTCGTGTGGTAAGGGCCGGAGTTCCTATCCTGATGCCACTGGTTACAA
>JAUWTT010000088.1 GCA_030614585.1 Acidobacteriota bacterium | reverse complement strand
TCGTCGCCTCAATAATCCTGGCTTCGATTTCAACCTGTTTCTCAGGCACATCCAGGATATCTATGAGCCCCTGGATCATATCGACGCTATCCCTGACGTCTGTAATGATCAGGGTATTGGTGCGTTCGTCGACGTTGATCTGGCCCCGTTGACTCAGTTGGTTCTCAAACGACGGAAGAATTCCTATTCCTGTCGCGTAGTTCAATTGCCGGGTGACAGTCACTGTGTCCTGGGAGAAGAATGCCGCCTTCTTTAGATCGCCCTGAGATTCCTCTTCTTCCTGAATGGTTTCTCTTGTAGCGATTCGGACTAGGTTTCCATCAATGGCTTTCAGGAGGCCATGACTTCTCAGGACCGACTCGAACAGTTGATCCCAAGGCACCTGTACAACATTGATCGTTATTGAACCCTGAACGTCAGGATCGATCAATATGTTGAGGCCGCTCAGTTCCGACATTGCTCTGAAAAAGTCGACGAGTGAAACGTCGACGAGTTTCAGAGAAACCGGTTCTCCCTGATAGCCGCCAGTTTGTATGCTTCCCGTTGACGCCGAAGTTGACGCAGTCACGGTGTCAGGTGCCAAAGGCGCCGGTGAGAAGAGTAAACACAAGAACAAGACAAAGCTAATTGATCCGTATCTAGACATCGGTCACGACCCTATCGATCTTCGGTTTGGATGCGTTTAACAACACTCGAGACGCGTTTCTTGCCTCGTGTGTCAACCTGTTCCCTCTTAAACATGACCTGTTCGTTGGTAACCTTCTCTAAGAAGCCGTCGAACAGTTTGCTGCCTTCTGTGGCGAAGTAGGTGGTGTCATCAATTCCCCTGAGGATCACCATCTGTTTCTCGGGTCCGGTCGCCATTCCGGTCACTGTCACTTCTGAAATAAGAAGTCCAGCCAGTCCCGGGGGGCGACTTCCCAGAGGCGGTGGAAGAACCATCTCTGCTGCATCAGACTTCGCTTCCTTTTTAGCCAGGCTGATGAACGGGTCTCTCTTGGCCAGAGAATCGTATTTGCTGCCCTGTCCAACAGCTACAGTCGAAAGACCGAGGAAGATGCACGTCACCAGGGTCAGACCCAGCAGTTTTGACTGCACTCTAAAGCACAGAAACTCTTTCATTACAGTTCTCCCTGGAGAGGCTGGCCTTCAGGAATGTGAAGGAAGACGAAGGTCGTCGCAGTACAGGTAGCACTCAGCGTCCTACCCCGTGTCGCGCCTTCGTCAATCGCCTGAATATTGATGTCTTCGACGTTGATGATGCGTCTGAAGTCTCCGATCTTCTCAAAGAAGGATCCCAGATTGTCGTAGTTTCCTTCGAATGATATGAGGATCGGCCAGTCTTCATAAAAGACGTTATTTACAGTTGTTCGTGGAGTGAAGCTCTTGATCTTCAGGTTCGAGTCCACGGCCAATTGCTGAACCTGTCGGATGATCTGGGCAGTTTCCTTTTCATCGGGCAGGATTTTCCGTAACTCGTTGAGCTTGGCCTCTTGTGTAGCCACTTCTTTCTTGATTTCCACGAGTCTGCGCTTGATGGCTTCCCCACTTTCGATCTCTAGCTCAAGAGCTTCTACCTCTGTACTGACTGATTCGAGCTCGATCCCTAAGGGACTGATTACGTAAAGATAGAAGATTGAACACAGGGCAATCGCGAGGATCCCCAAAACAGCGAACTGATTGCTTCTAGATAAACGGCTAATTAACATGGTTCGTCACTTCTTGACCGTGCAGGTCAGTTCAAAAGTTACACTCTGTTCGCCCTCTTCCCAGTAATCGAGGTCGACTGTCTGGAAAGGTGCAGTCTTATCCAATTTGGCGATGAAGTCAGCAATTGCAGGTACGTCGAATGCCTGACCTTGAATCTCAATCGTACTTTCTTGCTGATTCAGGTTCGTTAGCCAAAGCCTGGGCTCTTCCGGGACACTCGATATGATGGCGTTCAACAATCTGACCGGACCTTTTTGAGAATCCTTTAGTTCCTCAATGACATCGGTCCGTTGATGCAGATTATGGGCCTGCTCCTCGTACTGCTGGACTTGGGCTTTGATCGTCGACAACGCCGCCGATTGCTGCTGGAGGTCCACCTTCCTAGTCTGCAGCGCTTCGAACTCACCGCTCAGCGCCCAGTACCACAGCAGCAGGCTAATAACCGCTGCGGCCGCGACTAATCCGTACAGGAATTCGACCCGTAGATGTTGAAAAACACCTAACTTGCTTTTGCTCTTTTTCTCTCTGATGAGGTTTATCGTAATCATCGGCTTTACTCAGTTCTCATGGCCAGGCCAACTGCAACAGCGAAGTCTGCCCCGGAATGCTCCGCGTCATCGAGCAGATCTCCGGCGCCGTTGACTTCGACTTTTCTAAATGGATCGAGAATCTCGACTGGAAACTGCAGGGTTTCAGAAAGGTACTCCTGCAGTCCTTCTGTTTTACTGGCGCCTCCACAGATGTAAAGACTCTCGATGTCCTTCGAGTAAGTTGTAGTCTTGAAGTACTCCAAGGTCTTCTCTATTTCGAGCGCCATGTTTTCTGAGACTGATCGCAGAACCGAACGAACTTGATCTTCCATTTCGAATGGAACGTCTATCATCTGCTTGTACTCTTCAGCCTCGTCCCTGTCGATCCCCAGATCTCGTTGGAGGAACTCGGTGTACTGCTCACCCCCTGTCGCAATATCTCGGGTGAACAGGAACTCAGTGCCGCGAACGATGTTCATGATCATCGAACTCGCACCGATGTTGAGCAGGGCGACTATCGAATCTTCCTCGGGCTCATAGTTGACTTCATAGGCATTCAGCAGAGCGAATGCATCGATATCGACGACCGAGGGAGTCTTGCCGGTCATGGAAACGACACTGCAGTAATCTGCAATCTTTTCTTTCTTGGCGGCGACCAGGATGACCTCGAGTTTCTGCTCGTCGGGCACTTCCCTAAGGACTTGATAATCGACGTTAACCTCAGCCAGATCAAAGGGAATGTACTGCTCAGCTTCCCATTGGATCGATTCCTCAAGTTCGGCCGAGCTCAACATTGGTAGCGCGACCTTCTTGACGATGACCGAGTGTCCCGAAATGGAAGTGGCGATGCGACTATTCCTAATTCGCTGCTCGGTGAAGATTTTGTTGAGGCTCTCCGCCAGGGGCAGCTTCGACATGATCGCACCATCTACGATTGTGTCCTCTGGAAGCACCTCCCGGCCGATTGCTTTGAGCAAAAGCTTCCCGTTGCTTTTTTCGAGGCCAACAACTTTGACAGCTGAGGACCCGATGTCTATTCCAACGAGGTTTTTTGCTTTGGGCTGGAGAATTCTAAGTGCCATTTCTATAGTCTCCGTTCCTCCTCCGAGGAGATGTTTGTTTGCTGCAACTCCCGATTGTAGTGATCTGTCGAATTAAATCCGTAACGGGGATCACAGTTTTCATTTTTGCAGCTGTTATGCAGCTGTTACTTCCCTATTACGCTTGACTCCTCAAGAGTTACGAAAGTCTGGCGGAAGGATCGGAACGATGATTCCTTGCGTTGGACCCATAGGTCCTGGAGTATGACCACTCCCATCCACTTCCAAAGCTGCCGGTTCGATGGACCGGCAAATGCTGGGGCTAAGGTGATCTTGGGACCGGTTTCCGGTAGACTATGTGGGCGAAGTTGCCCTGGCAGACTTGACACTCCGCCAGGGTTTTAGTAATTTTGCCGCTTTTCGGAACCTTTATCCCGGATTACGTGGGATTTTGCCCCGGGTTGCGTATAGATTCTGTTTCTAGATTTCTTAAGGTAGTTAAAGAAGATGAAGACTTTCTTGCCCAGTGTCGATGAATTAGACCGGAAGTGGTACGTCGTTGACGCCCAGGAGCAGGTGCTCGGGCGGTTAGCTTCGCAGGTCGCCACGGTTCTGATGGGTAAAGATAAGCCCATTTACACCGACTTTCTGGATACTGGGGATTTTGTGGTTGTAGTAAATGCCGACAAGGTCAAGCTTACCGGCAATAAGTTGGACGACAAGATCTATTATTCGCACAGCGGTTACCCCGGAGGGTTGAAAGAGATCAACGCTCGTCGGTTGTTGGAGAAAAAACCAGGCGCGGTGATCCAGTTTGCGGTTCGTGGAATGCTTCCGAAGAACAAGCTGGGTAGAAGGATGTTGAAGCGGCTGAAGATTTACGCCGGAGATGAGCATCCGCATGAGGCGCAGCAACCGGAGCCATTGAAATTCTGAGGAGTAGATGACGGTGGAGAAGATTCAATATTACGGAACAGGAAAGAGGAAGACCTCGACAGCCCGTGTCTTCCTAATGCCCGGTTCGGGCCAGTTCGTCATTAACCGGATTGACTATCAGGAGTACTTCAGAAATCTTGGCGAGCAGAAGCGGATTAGACAGCCTCTCGAATTGACCGAAAATCTGGAGAGGTTCGATGTTTATGTGAACGTGAGCGGTGGCGGTTACTCAGGGCAGGCGGGAGCAGTACGCTTGGGGATTGCGCGTGCCTTGCTGGATTTTGACCCTGAATTGCGTCAGACGCTTAAGAAGGCCGGATATCTGACGCGGGATCCCAGGATTAAGGAAAGAAAGAAGTACGGTCAGCCGGGTGCCAGGAAGAGATATCAATTCTCGAAGAGGTAGTTTAGGAGGAGCGGTTTGAGCGCGATTTCGATAAAGCAGCTATTGGAAGCCGGAGTCCATTTCGGACATCAAACCAGCCGCTGGAATCCAAAAATGAAGGAATTCATCTTTGGTGAGCGGAATGGTATACATATCGTCGATTTGCAGCGGACGCTTAGGCTGTTTAAGGAAGCTGTTGACTTCCTTTATGACCTTGGCGTCGAGGGTAAGGAAGTCCTGTTTGTCGGGACCAAACGGCAGGCTCAGGAAGCGATTGAGGAAGACGCAAAACGGTGCGGGATGCACTTTGTCACGAACAGGTGGCTGGGGGGGCTGCTCACGAATTTCCAGACGATACAGAACAGTATCAAACGCTATAAGCAGCTCGAGACCATGAAGGCGGACGGGTCTTATAAGAATTTCTCTAAGAAGGAAGTCGCCAAGCTCGAGCGTGAGCGCAAGAAGCTTGACAAGAATCTCCGTGGAATTCGTGAGATGAACAAGCTTCCCGATTCTGTATTTATTATTGATACCGATCGGGAGGCAATCGCTGTTAAAGAAGCCAGCCGACTTGGAATCCCCATAATCGCCGTCGTTGACACTAACTGCAACCCGGATCTCATTGATTACGTGATTCCCGGTAACGATGATGCGCTCCGGTCGGTGAAGCTCTTCACTTCCACCGTCTCCGACGCCATCCAAGCTGGACGGAGTGTCTGGGATATTCGAAAAGAGGAAGAGCGACAGGCTAAAGAAGAAGCCGAGAAGGCCGAAGCTGTAGCACGTGCGGCCAGAGAAGCTGCGCGCGCCGCAAGAAAGGCCGAAGCCGAAAAAGCTGCAGCTGAGAGGGCTGCGGCAGAAAAGATTGCAGCTGAGAAGGCTGAGAAGGCTGGTCCTGAAAAAGCCGAAGTCGAAAAGGTTGAGGCCCCGGCAGTTGCTAAAGAAAAGGTCGCTGAGATGGCGCCGGTAGCCGTCGAAACGGTCAAGCCGAAGGCGGAGAAAGCAACGAAAAAGGCTAAGACCAAGGAAGTGGCTGAGGAACCGGCCAAGGCCGAAAAAGATGCGGCTGTCCCTGAAGATGCCGCAGTCGAGGCTGAACCGCTAGAGGCGAAACCCAAGGTTGAAGGTTCAGAAGAGCAACTCGAGCCAAAAGCCGAAGGCGCTGAGGAATCCAAGGAAGCTGCCAGACCTGCCAAAAAGGCGAAAGAGAAGAAACCTGCAAGGAAGCGAATAGTGAAGGTCGAGCAGGCGGCCGAGGAGACGGTCGAGGAGTCCGCGACTCCGGCGAAGGTTGCTGAAGAAGCGGCAGATTCTGCAAAGGCTGTGAAGACTGAGGAGAAGTCAGAGACCGAAAGTACGGCTCCACCGAAGAAGAAGGTGGCGAAGAAGGCTGCACCTAGAAAATCGACGACCAAGAAGGCTTCTACGACTAAGTCCAAGGCCACTGCTGCCAAGAAGAGTCCGGCAAAGAAAGAAGCCTCGAAGAACGCCGAAAAGACGGTGGACGAAAAGGGTAGCGCGACCGCCGACGATGCACCCAAGTAAGGTGCTTTGCAGATCCATGTTGGCGGGTCTCGATTCCAGCAACTGACTCAAGCTCGTTTTCCGGGTCCTTCCTTATCTTTGACTCGGATCTGAGGGGCGGGGCACTACAGTACTTCTCTCATGTCCCGAGGTTGAGGGGTTCAATTGATATCGAGTTGTCTGCCTCGAATGTAAATGGGTTCAGATCATCACAAAGTAGTTAGTTGGAAGGGTTTTGTTTTTTCTGGGGGCATCTTCGCCCTGGCTATAGGACATTCGTCTTAGCAATAAACGGAGGAGTCGATGACGATAAGTGCACAGCAGGTAAAACAGTTGCGAGATAAGACAGGCGCTGGAATGATGGAATGCAAGAAAGCGCTCATCGACGTGGATGGCGACGTCGATGCAGCTGTCAAGGTTCTCAGGGAAAGAGGCTTGGCGGCGGCTTCAAAGCGATCCAGTAGGGATACGAGAGAAGGCATCATCGGAGAATACGTTCACGCCGGAGGCAAATTAGGTGTCATAGTTGAGGTCAATTGTGAGACTGATTTTGTCGCCCGGACTCCGGAGTTTCAAGCATTCGTCAAAGATATTGCGATGCAGGTTGCGGCTTCGAATCCGATATTCGTTTCACGTGATGAAGTGCCCACGGATACTCTGGAACGGGAGTCGGAAATTTTCCGAAATCAGGCCCTGACCGAAGGGAAGCCTGAGCATATTGCTGACAAAATTGTTGAAGGGCGCCTAAAGAAATACTATGCTGAGGTCTGTTTGCTCGAACAGCCGTTCATTAAAGACAGCGATATGACGATCGAGGAATTGCTGAAGTCGCAGATCGCTACCATCAAAGAGAATATTACTGTTCGACGCTTTGTGAGGTTTGAAGTCGGCGAGAAGAAGGACTGAACTCCTTCTTTGGCGAAGAGTCTGGACATAAGACAGTCCTCGAGTCTCCTCCGTGCCGACGAGGCCAACTCTAAGGAGGCTTTGAAATTACTATGCCCGGCGACGCAGTCCAAAGCGCAGAGAAGCCTGTCGTCGATCCCGTTTCTATCGAGAAACCAGTTTTTGACCGAGTGCTGGTCAAAGTGAGCGGTGAGGCCCTCTTGGGGTCTCAAAGCTTTGGCATTGATCAAGCCATGGTCGAGAACATCGCACTCCAGATCAAGGAAGTTCATCAACTCGGAGTGGAAATTGCCGTCGTCGTCGGGGGCGGTAATATTATTCGGGGCGTTAAGGTGGTTGAGGCCGGACTTGATCGAGCAACCGGCGACTATATGGGTATGCTCGCCACCACAATCAATGCCCTGGCCCTTCAGAATACCCTCGAGAAAGTCGGTATATTCACCCGTGTTCTGAGTGCCATTCACATGGCGGAAGTTGCCGAGCCGTTTATCCGAAGGCGAGCTGTCAGGCACCTCGAGAAGAAGAGGGTTGTCATCTTTGCCGCCGGCACCGGAAATCCCTACTTCACTACTGACACGGCAGCCGCTCTTCGTGCAATGGAAATCAGGGCCGACGTGATCTTGAAAGCCACGAAGGTCGACGGTATTTACGATTCGGATCCCAAGAAGAATAGGGACGCAAAGTTCTTAAGGCAACTCACCTATTTGGAAGTGCTGGAAAAGGGACTCAAAGTGATGGATGCTACCGCTGTATCACTCTGTATGGATAATAGCCTTCCGATCATCGTTTTCAGCCTTCTAAATGAGGGAAACATCAGGGATGCGGTTCTTGGAAAAGACATTGGATCGATCATCAAGAACTAAATTACCGGACGAGGAGATATGACAAAGGAGATAATAAGCGAAGCTAAGGGACGGATGAAGAAAACAATCGACGATTTGACTCACGACCTCGTTTCAATTCGAACGGGCCGTGCTTCAGTGCATCTTCTCGACAGTGTAACCGTCGACTACTATGGTACCCAGACTCCCGTCAACCAGGTTGCCACTCTTCATGCCCCTGAACCGAATCTGATCACAGTTCAGCCGTGGGATATCTCTCAGATTGCACAGATTGAACGGGCAATTATGGCTTCGAATTTGGGATTGAATCCGAACAACGATGGCAAGATCATTCGGATTCCCGTACCTCCCTTGACGGAAGAAAGACGGCACGAACTGGCTCGGCAAGTGCACAAGATTGCGGAAGACCATCGGACTGCCATTCGTCAGATCCGCCGCGATGGGAATGATCAGCTGAAGAAGAGTCAGAAAGAGAAAGAGATCTCCGAGGACGAGGAGTATCGAGCTCACGACGAGGTTCAGGAGTTGACTAACGAGTTCGTGAAGGACATCGATGCTCTGGCCAAGCAGAAAGAAGAGGAAATCCTGACGGGCTGATTCGAGTGTTCGGTAGTTTGATCTGCCCTGACACGGATTGACCCGCTTCTTGCCCGCAACCTCTCCACCATTGGAGCGGAACACATCCTTCGTTGCTATAATCGGAGTTGGTTCAAACGTCTTTGTTGTTGACGAAGGACGTAGTTTGCGAATGATGACAGAGATCCCACATCCGGCGGAGCCGGAAATCATTTCAGACATTGCGACTTCAGGCTCGAAGGATGCCTCGGAGGGATTTGGGCGTGAACTCCGCACCTGGATCCGCGATATTGTGTTCGCGGCTCTTACTGCGGTGCTCATTGTCGTCTTCGTGGTTCAGCCTGTGAAGGTGGAGGGAACGAGCATGCAACCTCACCTCGCCGATCAGGAGCGGATTTTCGTCAATAAATTCGTTTACCACGTCTCGGAGATCGGCCGGGGAGATATAGTAGTTTTCTGGTACCCGAAAGACCCCGCCAAGTCCTTTATCAAGAGAGTGATTGGGTTGCCGGGTGAGACTGTGAAAATCGACTCGGGACTTGTCTACGTTAATGGAAGCCCGTTGGCTGAACCCTACGTACCCGGCGAGTATGCGGATTCCTCTTATTTTGGACCGGCTATTGTGCCTCCTGGTAGCTATTTCGTTCTGGGCGACCATCGCAACTCAAGCAATGACAGCCGCAATTGGGGAATGGTTCCAGTGCATAACATCTTCGGAAAAGCTGTACTTCGATACTGGCCGATTTCGAAATTTGGCCTGATTGAGTAATTAGGTCATAATCCCTGCAAATGAAAAACCGGAAGGCGGTGTTGTATCTCGAGAACGGCTCCCTGTTCGAAGGGAGTTCGTTCGGAATGGAGGGGGAATCTCTAGGCGAAGTGGTGTTCAACACGTCGATGACGGGTTATCAAGAAGTACTAACGGATCCTTCTTACGCTGGGCAAATTGTCACAATGACTTATCCGGAAATTGGAAACTACGGGACCAACCCTGAAGACATAGAGTCGCGAAAGCCTTTTGTCCGTGGTTTTGTGGTTCGTGAACTGAGCCGGGTCTTCAGTAATTGGAGGGCGGATAAAGGCCTTTCAAGGTACCTGGAGGAAAACGGGATTTGTGGGATTTCGGAATTGGACACTCGCGCTCTGGTGCGGGAACTGAGAAACGTGGGTACCATGAGGGGTATCATCTCGACTCTGGATTTCGATGTCTCTTCCCTTCAGAGTAAGGTTCTCGCTCATCCGAGCATGGCAGGTAGCGACTACGTCAAGACCGTAACCACGGCCAACAGCTATTGTTGGGAGCAGCCCGAACCTTCCTTCAGGGTGGTGGCCTTGGACTTTGGAATTAAGACGAACATTCTGCGTTCTCTAGGTGCGCGAGGGTGTGACGTCACGATTGTACCTGCCTCTACCACCTCGGAGGACGTGTTGGCGTTGAAACCAGACGGTATTTTTCTTTCAAATGGCCCTGGGGATCCAGAGCCGCTCAGCTACATTGTGGCGAGCGTGAAGAAGTTGCTGGGCAAGTGCCCGATCTTCGGCATATGTCTTGGACATCAGGTGCTGGGGCTGGCGCTTGGCGGAAAGACCTTCAAGCTGAAGTTTGGACACCGGGGAGCCAATCAGCCCGTCAAGAACATGATCTCTGAACGTGTTGAGATCACGAGCCAGAATCATGGATTTGCCGTCGACCCCGATTCTCTTGATTCGAATCAGGTCGAGTTCACGCATTTCAATTTGAATGACCAGACACTTGAGGGCCTGAGGCACCGGTCATTGCCTGCGTTTTCCGTTCAGTATCATCCCGAGGCCTCGCCGGGTCCCCATGATTCACACTACCTGTTCGATGACTTTATTCGCCTGATGAGTGTGAAGTAGTGGGCAGAGACTCTGTGGGAAACGGTTCGGGAGGTTCGAG
>JAUWTT010000275.1 GCA_030614585.1 Acidobacteriota bacterium | reverse complement strand
AGGAAAGAAAAATATGGAAAGGTTGAGGTGCCGAATCCTCTCCACCATTAGATGGCTTCTGATCTGTTTTGATCAGAAATTTCCCGTCAATTACATCAACTTTCTTTCCCCCCGGAAAAACCGCTTCTAACATTTCGATCTCCTTCACTAATATGACTGATCTGCTGAGTTCAAGGCCGTGAGCACAACACCTGGAGCGACACCTGAAAGGCCTGCGATAACCATTCGAGTCATTGCTAACTACCTTCCTTAACTATTTCAAAATCTCGACGCTGTCTACTCCCCATAGCATACGCTGCTGTGAAAGGATCGGATTCAGCGAAGGTGGCAACAGCTCCAGAGGATTTCCGGCATTCTTCGCGATTTCCCCGAGACCGGCCCGATTACCGTTTACCTTTTGCCTTTCAACTAGAACCGAGAACCGAGCGCCCAGAACCGATTCACTTGCTCAAGACCAGACACGCCGCTAGAATTTTAGTTTAGGCGTGCGATTCTTTCGAGCATATTCATCGGTGGAGAGGAAAAAAGTGAAGATCATTACTACATCTGCATTACTGGCGATGTGCTTTTTCTCATTTCCTATACATGCTACTGAACTGTTTGAAGATTTCAGCTCCCCCGGAAAGCCGAAACAGCCGAAAGGAATTGAATGGTCCTATAGGGATCAGATGCGGCCTGTTGCGAGCTGGGAGGAGATCATACCGGGTGATGGCTTTGCCTATCTCAAGATTGATGCAGATCGGAGCAATGACAAAGACCAAAGCAAACAGAAATGGCCATTTCAGATGATCGAACTTTCTCTAATTGGACCAGGTCATAGGATGGAGATGAGGGCAAAGAACACGGTGATCTCCGGGGTGGGTAGCTTCATATTTACCTGGCAAGAAGCCGACGGCGTTTTTGATGAGATCGATATTGAAATTGTGGGAGACGACGCTGCTACACTACCGGAGAATCACCCGACTGACGAAACGGGTTGGACAGATGCCAGGTTCAATACGTGGGCCAATTCTAATAACAAGACCAATAAACCTCATGTCACTCACAAGAAGCCCATTCTGGACGAATCAGGCAAGAAGACCTCGCATCAAGACGGTCAGTTCCATATCTATACGATTGATTGGAGAGATAACAGAGTAGATTTCTTCATAGATGGTGTTCACCAGCAGACAATCACAAGCCTGGTACCGGATTCCCCATCGACCCTCTATGTTGGAATGAGACATATGAGCTGGACCGGAAAACTGGATTGGACCGGCACCCAGACCATGATTGTCGATTGGATCCGAGTCGAACCGATTGAGTGATAACGCTAAGTTCGACAGCAAGAAGCGAGCTTCCGCACCATCTCCAGATAGCTTTTGAAAAGCGCCTTCAATTCGTCCGATTGTAGGTAATCTCCAATCGTTTTCCCGACCTCTTATTCGCCTGATGCCGGTTCTTCCCTGGGTAAACTGCTCCCTTCCGTCTGATAGCGTTTCAGCAAAGCCGTCAACTCCGCAACCTTCTTGGGATATTGCCCGAAAAGATTATGGTGCTGACCGATGTCCTGGCTAAGCTCGTACAATTCACCCGGAAGGCTGTTCTCCTCGTAACCATATTTCTCATTAAACCATTCGGGAACCCGGCTGACGCCTCCGCTAGGTGCATCGATGAGCAGCCAAGGGCCTTTTCGAATGGCATATTTCCCCTGCTGGGTATTCTGTACAGTAGCTTCGCGTATGTTAATCGCTTTCCGCTCGCCTTTGAGCAGGGGAAGGAGACTATAGCTATCTTCCGCCGCTTCTTTGGGCAATTCGTACCCAATTACAGCGGCGATGGTTGCCATCAGATCGATCTGGCTGACCGTTTCATCACTGATTCGGCCCGGCTCAACTACGGCCGACCATCGAATGATAAAAGGAACCCGGTGCCCGCCTTCCCAGATGTCTCTTTTCAGGCCTCGCAAAGGGCCCATGCTCCGGTGGTCGTGAATCCGAATTCGGTCGTAGGCATATCTTTCGGGGCCGTTGTCACTGGTAAAAATGACGATAGTGTTATCGCTGAATCCGTTTTCCTCCAGAGCCTTCAGAACCTGACCTGCGCTCCAGTCGCACTGGAAGACGTAATCGCCGTAGGGCCCGGCTTGGCTCTTTCCAACAAATTCATCGGAGGGAATGATGGGCGCGTGGGGAGCGGTCAACGGGAAATACAGGAAGAAGGGGCCTCTCCTCCCTTTCTGCAGGTTGATCCACTCCACCGCTTTGGACGTGATAGCCGGCATCACATTCTTGAATTGCCAGCCTTCCACCATGGGGCCGAGGCGGGCCTCCCAATTGCCTTCAGGGATCTCTTCCGTGATGACAACATCCGTGCCAGGTATTTCGAGGACCCGGTCGTTTTCGATAAAGGTGTAGGGTGGAAAGTTGGGGACATCGTCTCCAAAGTAATAGTCAAAGCCGTGGGATAGGGGTCCGCCTGCGATGGGCCTCTCCCAATCAATCTCATCGGGCCTGTAGTATTTGATCTTTCTCCCAAACTGCGTACCCTCCCCAGTCGGCTCGCTTCGGAAATTCCAGTTCCAGCCCAGGTGCCACTTTCCGATACAGGCGGTCCGATACCCTTTTTCCTTCAACATGTCGGGCATAGTTAGCCTTTCCACGTCAAGAGCGGGTGGTCCGAACGATTGGACAATGCCATGCATCTTGCGCCAGTGGTAGCGGCCCGTCAGCAGGGCGTACCGGCTGGGTGAGCAGATCCCGGAAGAACTATGCCCGTCAGTAAAACGGATTCCCTGTCCCGCCAACAGATCCAGGTTCGGCGTAGGAATCTTCGATTCCGGGTTTTGAATGGCTAGGTCACCGTAGCCCATATCATCGGCGTAGATAATGACAATGTTGGGCAGGGTTTCTTTAGTTATATTTTCACAACCGACTGAGAAGCACAGGATAAAGAAGGTATAGATAAGGACTTCAGGGTTCACTGTCTTACCCTTTCTGCGAATGATGATCGGATAGCTAGTCTTCCGTACTCTTCGAGTTTCTTTCGAGCTTCGAGCTTGGGCTGTTGCGTTTTGACCAACAGACCCTTGATGAAGTGGCTAAGGGCCGGACGGTCTGATCTCTAGATTCTCCAGGTAATCCGCATGGGCTGCACCTCCGTTGGCACTTTCGTTGTACAGGCCGCTTCTCCAGGTCTTGGCAACCACATCTATATCACCGTCTCCATCGACATCGCCTGTCCAGGCTTCGTGGCCCCCCAGGTTCAGGTCGAGTATCACCGTTTCCTTCCAGATCCCGGAAGCATTCTCCCAGACATACCAGCGCGTTTTGGGCAGAGTCTGATCTCCGCGGCAGTCTTCCTGATCAATCGCCAGGATATCCAGATTCCCATCCAGATCGAAATCAGCAACCCGGAGACTATGCAGCGATCCTCGGTCTCCCGGCGCTGTTTGCGGAAGCGGAACCTTCTCCCATGATCGACCCAAACCGTCCAGGTTGTAAAAGACGGCGGCGGTCGAGCCTGGAACGTCACACTCAGTCAGGACTATGTCATTGTCCCCATCCATGTCGAGATCTCGCACAACACTTCTCGTCGCCAGTATCTCCTTACCGCCCCAGGTGGGCACCTCCCAGCGCCCGAAGTCCAAGGCGTGTGGGATCCAGGATCGGCCTTCACGCTCATTTTCCATCCACTTGTCGCCAAGCACGATATCGTTGTCTCCATCACCATCCAGGTCCCCGATGCCCTCCGGGCCGAATGCGCCGTGAGGGCAGTTATCCTCAGATAGAACCCGGAATTCCTCCCACAGTTCAGTCGGATCTAAGGGGTGACGATACCAGTAACACCCATGACTCTCAGAAAGAGTGACTATGTCCTTCATCCCGTCACCATCGATATCCGACACGACAACGTCATGAAAGCCGGCGTTCAGGTCCCTATAGCGATACTTGGTGAAAGGGACATTCTTCGGATCCTGCGAGTTCCGGTACCAGTGGTTTCCCGAGATCAGATCCAACCAGCCGTCACCGTCTATATCCAGTATGTCGGCACCTTGCTGGGTTTCCTCCATGTCGCCTACGATGTGTTCAGTCCACTGTTCGGCTCCCTGGTATTCATACCAGTAAAGGTTCCTTTCCGTTCTATCGCCGCGAGCTGAAGCGATTGTGAAATCCAGGTCACCGTCTCGGTCCAGGTCCGCGAGGGTCGCGGTATGGAACCAATCCTCCTGGGGCATTTGGGCTCGAATATAATGATGCTGGAAGAGAAACCTGCCGGCGTCCGGACGCTCCCTCACGGTCACACTGCCTCCCGGCTCTGTCCCGTCGTTACAGCTGTTCAGCGAAAAACCGGCAAAGATGATCAGGGCCGTCAAGACGTGGCGACGTTTATCATTCATAGTTGTCACCTCAACCGCACTAACGAGAGTTGTTTCCTCTGCTCAATCGATCCTCTATCGCGGGAACCTAACTGACTCCGGACCAATGCTAGCGCAATTCCTTGTCACTCACCAAGAGATTCCCCCCAACCCATTTTTCAACGTATGAGCACCTCCGCAGAGTCTGATTTTCGCCCGGGTTGGGGGGGGCGGATGGAGAGCATGGTGGCATTGACTTCAACTGAGATCAAATGACATCATAGTGATGTTATGACTCAAATCACAGCTCGGTTACCTGATGAATTAGTGGCTCAGATCGATCAAGCAGCAGCTCGGTTGAAGCGTTCCCGCGCGCAGTTGGTACGCCAGGCGATTGAGTACTACCTGGAAGATCTAGAGGATTTAAAGCTCGGCCTGGAGAGGCTCCAGGATCCTGCAGATCCGATACTCGACTGGAGTGAAGTCAAACGTGAGTTACTCGATCAAGATTAAGGCAAGTGCTGCCAAGTCACTCCGCAAGATACCGAAGCTGGAGCGTATTCGGATTGTTGAAGCAGTCGACCGTCTCGCTAGGGAACCCTCTGCCGGGGGGGTTCTAAAGGGCGAGTTCTCCGGGCTTAGAAGACTCAGAGTTGGTCGCTATAGAGTTGTGTACGAGGTGTCGGAGGGTAATCTTACAGTTCTCGTCGTTCGAATCGGCCATCGCCGTGAGGTTTACCGGTGATTCCAACTGGCTCCAGAAGATCCGTTGGCAACCTAACCTGAGACCTGTCGGCCGACCATCCTCATCGCCATGGCCGGAGTATTGATTGGGGAAGAGAACGAGACTGTCCCCTGCTTCTGCTCGTTGCATGGGGCACCTATTCCCGGCTTACGTTAATCTGACAGAATCCGGGCCCCCTTCTATAATTCCGCTTTCAAGTCAGCAAGCGATTGTGCTCACGCTGACTATTCAGAATGTCGATTGCAATGTTGACATCGTCCACGACCTGAAAGTCAAACATTCCCACACAGATGAAATCGGCACCGTTTTCAAAAGCCCACCTGAAACCATCTTCCGGTTTTAGGGCGCCTGCTGCCAGCACCTTGAAACCCATTACCGGAACCTTCACACGGTTGACAAACTCAACGGTACGGTCGGGGAAAAGGCAGAAGATGTTATCGTGAAATTTATTATGGTCGAGGTGCTTTTCGGTATCCACTTCAAAGGGCACCCGGTTTTCGCGGGGATGGGCCGACCAGTACTGGTCGTGGTGCATGGTTTTCATATAGTAATCGGGAATAATGCCCTCTTTTTCACAGGCAATTAGTGCATCCACCGTATGGGAGGCCAAACCAGCTGTATAACCCTGGCTCCTGATTCTCTCCATCATTGCTTGAATGACATCAATCCGGTTGTCGCGCACCAGCCAGTCACACCAATTTCCCTGTATCTGGATAATGTCAGCCCCGTAGTCGAGAGCGCTCTAGATCTCCACAAAATAGTCGTCGTTCTCCATATCAGGCGCCACTTGCGAAATGACTTGAATCTTGCTGCCCATGATCTTCT
>JAUWTT010000429.1 GCA_030614585.1 Acidobacteriota bacterium | reverse complement strand
GGTCCTGGAAGACGGGTCCCTCCGACATGGCCCTCTGGAGTGCCTGTTCACGGTGGACGAGGAAACCGGCCTGACGGGCGCTGCAGCACTAAGTTCTGAAATGCTGCGCAGCACAAACCTCATCAACTTGGACTCAGAAGAGCAGGAATCGATCTACATCGGGTGCGCGGGCGGAGCCGGAATCAACATCGCACTTCCGATCAAAAGAGAAGCCGTGCCGGCCGAGTCGAGCTGCTACCGAGTGACCCTTAAGGGTTTGAAGGGAGGGCACTCAGGGGTCGACATCCACTTGCAGAGGGGAAACGCTATACAGCTTTTGAGTCGCGCTCTCAGCGCCGTACTGCGCGAACAGTCCTTTCATCTCGCCGGGTACAGCGGTGGAAACATGCACAATGCAATACCGCGCGAGGCGTATGCCGATATCGTGATTCCGTTACCATCTCAAGACTCTGTCATCCAAAGCCTTGATACGGCACTCGAAGGAATCCGTAAGGAATACAAACCTGTGGAACCAGAGTTGGAATTCTCGATAGACGGCAGCGATCGGTTCGAGAATGTGTTGGAGTTTGAAAGCGGGCAAACAGTTTTGAACCTGCTTTCGGCCCTGCCACACGGAGTCCTTACGATGAGCTATCAGATACCGGACCTCGTGGAAACAAGCGCGAATCTGGCAACGGCCGGCATCGACCAGGAAGCACTGCGGATACATATGAGCTACCGGAGTTCGTCGGCATCGGCGCTGGACGGGGTGGCCCTGAAAGTTGAAGCAGTCGCAGAACTAGCCGGGGTTCGGGCGGAGCGCGTCGAAGGCTATCCAGGTTGGCAACCGGACGTGAACTCACAGCTCTTACGCATCGCCCGGGAAGTCCATCTGAGAATTCTGGGTGTGGAGGCTGAAATCAAGGCTATTCACGCTGGGCTGGAATGTGGATTGATCAAAGAGAAGTACCCGTCCATGGACATGATCTCAATCGGGCCGCAGATCGAATACCCGCATTCACCTGATGAGCAGGTGGAGATCAAATCCGTAGACAAATTCTACCAATTGCTGGTAGCGCTGCTTGAGGAGCTGGGAACTAGGAGCTAGGAGTTGGGGGCTGGGAGCTAGGGTAATCGGTAATCGGTAATCGGTGATCGGTGATCGGTGATCGGTGATCGGGGTGACCCATGTACGCGGTCAGTACCATCCGTTAAACAGGGTGAGTAGACCACTTGTTTGCCTGGTATCCTTGGTGGTAGATCCCCCGGCGACGAACGACAGGATACTCTCGATTTCTGATTTTCGAATGGCGAGTAATACACGCCATCACCCACGGACACCAAAACGCTAATGGCTTAAACGGGAGCGGCCACGGGGAGTGCGGTTACCGATTACCGCTTACTGCTTCGGCATAACAAGGATTGCATCCGAGACGGGGCGCTCCCCAGCGAGATCCGAAGGGATGTTGACAACCTGACCATACAGGTAGAGAGTCGATGACCCTCCTCCGTCCAGGTTCAGAGCATCTTTACAGCCGAGCGACTTCATAAGCTGGGCGAGCTCTGCCAAGGTCATACCAATGCTTAGAGTGGGTCGCCTGCCGTCAACTACAACCAATATCCAGGTCCCATCGGCCCTGATTCCCATCGCTGTTCGCGGGTGCCGCTGCATCGCAAAGTTCTCAGGGACTTTTTCCGGCCCAAAATCCTGAACAATCTCACCTCCCCTGAGGAGCATCGGGGCCCCCCCCACCACAAACTCCATCGAGGGCCAAGGGTCCGAGGGTGTCTCCTGAGCGCTGAATTCCCGAGACACATGTGCTGCGTCACCGCGACCAATGCCGCCGAGTTCAATATCCACGCTTCGCCCCACTGAAAAGACCAAACCGTTCTGGGGAATCGGCGAATTCCCTCCCGCCCTGATTTCCACCACCGTCCCTGATTTAACAAGGACTTCGGTCCCTGTACTTGATGTCAGCGTACTCCCATTGAAGTTACTGGTGAAAAGTATTGAGTCCTTTATGCCTCTTGGCCGGTTAATGCCGGAAACCGGGAAGGTTTCTGCTCCAAGGGACAGGCTCCACTTCATCGTCAGCCGATCGATCAGGACGATTCCACCCCCTTCGGCCCAACCCAGCGCAGCCCGAGGCAAGCCAGGTTCTGAAAACCAGTCAGCTCTTATCTTAAGCACACCCAACGGTTCTCCGTCGTAATCGCCTCCGATCCGGAAAAAACCACCATTGATTGCTACGATCGCCCGCTTCCGTTTTGCTATCGAGGAAACGGTCTCTCGACCGATGCCCTTGCCCAATGCCCTTTCTGCAGTAATCGTCAACTTGGCCGGATTGACTTCAACAATATGGATGGAAAACGGTTCTGTCGTCTGACGCGACTCGTAGCGCAGCCCCGAATCCCCACTTCCGGGCCAGCCAAACTGTGCGAAGGGTCCCGTCAGCAGGGCAAGAAGCAGGAGGGAATTTAAGAAATGAGACAACCTTAGAAAGGCAAGCTTTCCGTGGGACGAAGGGACTGCCCCTTTGCTACAACTAACCTCGACCTCCATAAGGTGCCTTATTCTAACCATTCCTCTGCATGGTGGCTACGTAGACTTCCAACCTATATGACATCACAGGAGGTTGATCTTTGCATACCTCCAATCCAACAATAGGCTGCTTCAGAGTCGCCCTCTCGTACCCGTCCCGGCCGAGCAAATTGAATCGATTCAACTGCGTTCCTGTTTTCACCCTACTTTCGCAGTATAGTTGAGTCTCCATGACGGAAACAGGAACCACACCCCACCAACGGGGCGTGTTGCCGAAATCGGCCCTACGCCCAAATCCCAAGCACCAAACACCAAATCTCAAACAAGGTCGCTTCAATGAACTCAATATGTCGATCTCCACAGAGCTTTTAACCGACTATATTTCAGTGGGTTAGATGGTTTCTGAAAGGAAGTCTGAAGTTTGGGTCTAATTGGGAATTGGTTCTTGGGATTTGGGAATTGTGTCTGTTGCGATTTGAGCAACAGACCCAAAGGACCTGGACTCGGGCTTCCGACGCACTTGTTAGGCCTCCGGCTTGTTCACTAAAATAGACAGGCCGAATCTAAAAAGTACACAACTGCGCTCTAAGAACGGGAGTCTATGGCTGTCAAATACCGTGATTATTACCAGACGCTTGGCGTGAAACGTGACTCAAGTCAGAAAGAGATCCGGAAGACCTACCGAAGTCTAGCGCGGAAATACCATCCTGACGTCAATCCGGGCGACAAGGCCGCCGAAGAGAAATTCAAAGACATTCAAGAGGCCTACGCTGTCCTTTCGGACCCTGAGAAGAGAAGAAAATATGATCAACTCGGCGCCTCATGGCAGCAGGGAGCGGACTTCACACCTCCCTCAGGATGGAGTGGGACGCGCGTAGAGTTTGGCGATATGCGGGACATCTCGGACATCTTTGGCGGAGTTGGGGACTTCTCCGACTTCTTCGAGTCGATCTTTGGCGGGGCAAGAGGCCATCAGGGCCGGCAACAACGCCGAGGATTCGCGGCGAAGGGTTCTGACATCGAGGCGGAAATCGAACTCACGCTTGAGGAAGTCCACAGAGGCACCCAGCCAACACTGACGCTTCAAGTCGAGAAGGCATGCCCGGCATGTCGAGGCACAGGCTTGTCCGGTCGGGCACCGTGTGCGCGATGTCACGGTAGAGGACGGTTGGTTGAGCCAAGAACGATGACAGTGAAAATCGCCCCTGGAGCACGAGCAAGTTCTATCGTCCGCCTTGCTGGAAAAGGTGCTGCGGGAATTGGGGGGGCACCGTCAGGAGACCTCTTCCTGCGGATAAAGGTCAAACCCGATCCAAGATTCGAGATGGTTGGAACCGATGACATCCAAGTGGAAGTTCCGGTCTCACCCTGGGAAGCGGCCTTGGGGACTAAGGTTCCAGTGCCTAGTCTCGAAGGTTCTGTTGAGGTGACTATTCCGCCGGGAACTCAAGGCGGCTCTCGTCTTCGACTCCGCGGTCAAGGTCTAAGGAAAAGGGACGGAACCCGTGGCGACCAGTACGTTAAGGTCCGGATCATGCTCCCGACGAGCTTGAGTCGAGAGGAAGAGAGGCTTCTGAAAGAACTGGCCCAGGTGTCTAAGTTTGATCCCCGGGCTGGAAAACATTAACGGGGCAGTCGAACGACTGCCCCAATCAGTGTTCCGGGATTAGTACATCCCAGGCGGTGGCCCTGCCGGTGGGGCAGCATCCGTCTTCTTCTCTGGTTTATCCGTCACGAGAGCTTCCGTGGTGAGAAGCAGACTGGCAATCGAGGCAGCATTCTGCAAAGCTGTCCGCGTCACCATCGTGGGATCGATCACGCCCGAGGCCACCAGATCTTCAAACTGCTCGGTTTCCGCGTTGAACCCGAAGTTGGTTTCCTTCGCATCGGCTACCCTGGCGACGATGATCGCC
>JAUWTT010000021.1 GCA_030614585.1 Acidobacteriota bacterium | reverse complement strand
ACGAAGCGATCCACGTACTCCTCAGAAGCACCCACCAGAGAGTGACTGATCACGGACCCAATCTGGCTATCGACTCCCCA
The DNA here is from genome assembly GCA_030614585.1 of Acidobacteriota bacterium. Taxonomy (GTDB): domain Bacteria; phylum Acidobacteriota; class UBA6911; order RPQK01; family JAPXNP01; genus JAUWTT01. The sequence goes on along the minus strand of JAUWTT010000021.1, from coordinate 18,931 downwards.
ATGGATGAAGAGCCCGAATCCAATGTCCTGGAACCAGTTTAGACGCTCTTCTTGGTTTCCAGCGGTGGATTCCGCTAGAACAAAGGGGAATAGTTGGCATCCGATCAGAATCCCAAGTTGCAGGTTCAGAATCGTTCTTATGAGTCTTGAGTACGCCATGTTTCTTCCCTATGAAGCAGGATAAAGCAAGTCTACGGGGCAGCCTGCCTCTCTCACAAGCAGGTCGGAGAAGAGAGCCCTATTTTCCCAAACCTTAAAGCCGCCGGCGGGGAGTTTCTCGGTCTGTCTTGGGTGAAGTCCTGGTTATGGTCGGTCCAGAACTCACTGAGAGTGGATTGCTGGATGGTTCCAACTAGCCCATCCAGAAGCCCTTTCGGTGCGATACGCCCAGGCAACACTTGCATTTGGAACAGAAATACACGTAGCGTTTGCCAAGGATGCCACCAAGCTGCCGGAACCAGATCTTCCCGAGGGTTGACTTGCAGTGAGGACAAAGTGGGGTGATGTCGTTTTGTTCTTCGCACGTAATCATGGTGTTGTCTCCTTCCAATCATACGTTTGGTTTCCTTCAGGCATTCAAACCTTCGGAAATTCAGAAGCCCGGCACGGCCTGAAGGCCGCGCCCTCCGAATACGGTGAAAGTTCTCGGAGCCCTGAGACTTCGAGACCCCGAGACCTCTCTTTCCTGAGACTACCTGGAAGGTCATCCTCCCTTTCCCGACGGCAGCGGAAGATAAGCTTCCAGCTTGTCACCACGGGTCCTCTTCCAGTGCCCAACGACGACCTGGAAGGTCATCCTCCCTCGAGACCCCAAGACCATTACGGCAGTGCTGCTATCCAGGAATCGTTCTCCAGCCACTTAGTGCGCAGTTGCTGCGTGACTCCCATTCCCTCGAGTGTTCTGAAATAGTTCTCAATCAGATTCAGGAACTGGGCATCTTCAGCGGAGAGCGCTATACCGATTGGCTCGATTGTGAAGGGTTGAGTCAGGGTTACAAGGTCTGCACCCGGATACCTCATAACGGAGAGTACGCACACCGGCATATCTGCAACCAGGGCGTCCGCTTCACCGTTCACAACCATCTTGACCGCAGAATCATAATCCTTGCTGGTTACAAGTTTGACGTCCGGCATGTTCTTCTCGACAAAGCTCTGACTCGTGGAGTTCTCCAGAGTAGTAACGGTAAGGCTTGCCTTATTGACATCGCCTGCCTCATCCGCTGCCGCCAGAATTGTGGACTTAGTCAGGATCGACTTTCCAGAAACCATATAGGGTCCCACAAATGAGACACTCGCGGTTCTCTCCCGTGTGATAGTCATTCCTGACATCACAATATCCACCTCACCAGCTTTGAGGGCCGGCAGGAGATCGGGGAATGGCTTGGTGACCAATTCGACCTTAACCTCCATCGCAGCCGCCAAGAGACCCGCTAGATCAACCTCGAGCCCAATCAATTGCCCACTTCGGGCCTTGGCATTCATGGGAGCCTGATCTCCCGACATCCCCACTCGGAGGACTCCATTAGCGGCAATCCGATCCAGGATGGGTGAATCAGCTGAAAAAGCTGAGGCCCAACCGGCAATCAGAACCAGTACAACAATAAACAGTACGTGAAATCGGCGAATAATACTCATTCTTCGCATCTCCCTTTAAAATATGTGTTTAGTGAAATTGTTCGAACTCTTCACCCGGCTGTCGCGAGGACTGGGTGAATTTGAAAAATCAGTAGATCAAGAATCCCTTCAACTCTATCCAGCTCTCTGCATTCTCTTGAACTCACGCAGATGAGTCAAGGATACCACGAGGCCTACAAGCCTGCGCGGAGGAAGGCCACGCAGGTGGGAATGGAAGCCCCTCAAGCTTGTTTCGAGCGTGGTAGAGTTGATGTAGAGTGCGCTCTTCAGGAGACTAAATATGCCTAATCAAGCAAACCAATCCAGCAGCTTGTTTGCCAAGCTGGGGCGAACCATCGATGTAGCACGACGCATAACAATCAATCTAATGTTTCTGGTTATGCTCCTCGTACTGCTGGTTGTTATTTGGCAGCAGGATACCCCTGAGGTACCTGCAACTGCCGCGTTGCTCCTCGACCCGAAGGGCACGATCGTCGAACAACTGACTGGCGACAGCCGGCAGCGGGCGGTGGGAGAGTTGATGGGGGCAACTCAATCCGAGACTCTCCTCAAGGATCTAGTGGACGCAATTGAGCTGGCCCGGGAAGACGACCGAATCAAAGCGCTGTTTCTAAACCTGAATGGGATGGGAGCCTCGGGCCTGACCAAACTTCAGGATTTGGGTTCCGCGATCCGAGACTTCCGGGAAAGTGGGAAGAAAGTTGTTACAGCGGCGAATAACTATGAGCAGTCTCCATACTATCTGGCTTCCATGGCAGACGAAATCTATCTAGATCCCATGGGCATGCTTGTCCTCAAGGGTTATGGAAGGTATCGCACCTACTATAAAGAGGGCTTGGATCGACTCGAAGTAGATTGGAATGTCTTCCGCGTTGGAGAATACAAGTCGGCTGTTGAGCCTTTCCTGCGCAGCGACATGTCCCCGGAGGCCCGAGAAGCCAATCTCGAATGGTTAAATGACCTTTGGCAGGCATACCTCAACGACGTCGCCCCAGCCAGGGGGATGACTCCGCAAGATCTTGGAGACAAGGTCAATAGCTTTGCTGATCTCATCCGTCAATCGGACGGTGACATGGCGAAAGCAGTCCTTGATGCAGGTCTGGTTGATGGCCTCCTGACCCGCCATCAAGTTCGCACGCGCATGATCGAGTTGGTAGGCGAAGATGAGGAGTCCCACTCCTTTCACCAAATCGGATACCGTACCTACCTGGAGCTGATGGAATCAAAGCGAGACCAGGACGAAGGAGAGAACGTAATCGCTGTGATCGTCGCCAGGGGATCGATTGTTGATGGCAGCCGCCCCCCAGGGCTAATCGGAGGAGATTCGACTGCGGCCCTGATCAGAAGCGCTCGGGAGGACGAGAAGGTCAAAGCGATTGTCCTGAGAGTCGATAGCGGTGGTGGAAGCGTCTTCGCCTCAGAAATCATCCGGCGGGAATTCGCCCTTGCCAAAGAAGAGGGGAAACCTGTCGTGGCCTCGATGGGGAGCGTAGCAGCGTCTGCGGCCTACTTTATTTCGACTGCTTCAGAAGAGATCTGGGCACATCCAACAACAATTACTGGTTCTATCGGGGTTTTCGGAATGTTTCCCACCTTCCAACGCACGATGTCTACCTACCTTGGGTTGAAGGTTGATGGTGTTGGAACCACGCCCCTGGCTGGAGCATTGCGTCCAGATCGCAAGATGGAGCCCGAGATTGCCGAGATCTTTCAACTAGCGGTCGAACAAGCGTATCGGGACTTCCTCGGGCGAGTCGCTGAGGCACGCGAAATGACCGTGGAAGAGGTTGACAGCATCGCACGCGGCCGGGTGTGGAGCGGTCAAGCCGCCTACGAACTGGGACTCGTGGACCGTCTCGGTGATTTAGAAGACGCCCTCTCCTCCGCGGCTGAGTCGGCCCAACTCGGCGAAGACTACAGTATTCGCTATATGGGGAAAAAGCCCAAATGGTATAGCCGTCTTCTGACGGAACTTTTGGCTCGGGGGGTTCAGTGGATAGGTCCACTCAACCCTGAGTCATCTGGAACGCTACCCTCCACGATTGGAGATCTCCTCGACAGGGAACTCCTCACCCTCCAGCAATTTGCCGATCCTAAAGGGATTTATGCAGCTTGCCTGTGTGAGGTGAAGTGAGGGACGAAGGACGAACGTCGAACGCGGAACATAGGCGTCTCGCCTCTGAGCAACGACGAATGACCGTCATCAGGAATCCGGAGAACAAATTACCCGCCGGCAGCGGACACTCATTGCCTGATCCGCGGGCCCTGAGCCTCGAGGGTCTGTTTCTCAAACCGCAACAGCCCAAGCTCGAAGCTCGAAACAAACTCTAAATGACAAATTCTAAGGTCTAAACACTTTGAAGCGACTGTTTCTAAATAGCTTATCAGCGACAGCCTGTGTTTCAGTCATTAGATATTTGAGCTTGAGATTTGTTTCGAGTTTCGAGCTTCGGATTTGGGCGGGGTGCCCTTTACCCATCTTCAAGTCAATTGCTGTAGGATCCTTCCGCTCTTCCAGACCCCTCGGCCGAAGCGGACTTGATATCCGTGCTCCATAGTTCGGTACCCCAAGTCATGTTTAGAGCAACACCGCTTGCAGCCTTGGTTAAGGTGATGGTGAAAAGATCACCGGCGCTCCCTTTTCCTCTACTCATTGGAACTCGTGCAACCTCCTGGTTGCCAATCTCCTCGGTATATTTGAAGTGAGGCCACGGTTCGTTAGCAACTGCGGCGGGAGCGGCCGCCCAGATGTCTTTCAGCGGCTGGCCCAGGTTCTTGTTCAGAACCAGGGAAAACGATCCATTCTTGAGGTCTTTCGGACAGTTGACATACACAGAGTACTTTCCAGCCGGGACCATCTTTCCGCCCAGCGACAAAGGAACGGTGGTAGAGAAAGTTGTGACCTGCTCCGATCCAGCTCGCCACATTCGATCGGGCGGAAGTTTGCTCATCAACTCGTTGAAATCGCGACCTTTCAATGAGGGCCGGCCATACTCCACGGAGACTTCCCCCCCGCCGACGCCGGCGGTGACTGTCTCCCTGGGGGCCATCTGCTGCCCAAGCGCGAAGGGGGCGCTTAAAAGCAGCACAAACGGAACCATGAATCTCTTAGACATTTGCTTCTCCTTTCGGGAAACCTGGTTGAATCAACAACAGAACGACGGATGTAAAACGAAACTAACACATAGCAACCGGGGAAGTCTTCTGATTGGCGACTCGCTGTCGGTTTGGCTACAGGCAAGAAATGTCAAATGTCAAATGCCGGACTTGTCGCGCCGTAGCTCGGAGAGCGAAGGCGGATGCCAGTAAAAATGATGTCTTTTCCGGGGTGACATTTTCTTCGTGTGCTTGGTGCCTTGGTGGTCAAGCCCGCTGGTGGAGAGGACAATGCACTGCCGCTCACTGGTTACTACTTACTACTCACTGCTTACTGGCTTTGTCATTCGTCACTTGTCATTTGTCATTTGAATGATTCCAGATTGGCCAAGCCGGACGGCATCATAAAGGGCCTGGTAGAGTCTCATAGTCTCAACACAATCCGAAATACTGGAAACAGGTTCACGATCTTCGCGGATTGCTTCCACAAACTCAATCAGGGAATACGCATCACCGGTCAGTTCCCCGCTTCGTTCATCACTGTAGTTCTCCGTGAACGTGTTCTGCTCACCTGAATAGTGTTTCAGAGACCAAAGCCCATCCAGGACAACGTATTCCCCTTCTCCTGTCAGCTCAATGTGATCGTAATTGCGCCACCAGATTCTCTGACTATTCAACTGCATGGTCCCAACAGCCCCACTAGAAAACTCCATGGCAACTGCAAAAGATCCTGCCGAATCCATAATGTTCGAAAACAAGGCCAATTCCCGTACTTCGCCTCCGAGATATCTCGCCAAATCCAGATGATGCAAGGCAAAATCGAGTAAGTAGGCGTGAATGTGGTCCTCATAATTCCTGCCCCTGACGTCATCATACTTCCCACTGCAAAAGGAACAGGAAATCTGATTCAGCCTACCGAAGGTGGACTTCCCGATGATTTCCCGGGCTTTCCTGACGGCGAAGCTAAACCTCCGCTCGAAGTTCACCATCAGCTGTTTCCCATTAGCGCGAGCTGCCTCAGCCAGTTCCACGCAATCCTGGAAGGAAGGTGCAGGAGGTTTTGGAACGAAGACATGGTAACCCGCATCAAGGGCATCCAAGACTATCTTCTGGCGTAAACTCGGATGCATTTGCACGATCACTGCTTCCAAGTCATGCTCAAGGAACATCTCCCGATAGTCGGTGTACAGGTTTTGAACGCCAAATTTCTCGGCTGCAATCTCTGCCTTCTTCATGTCAAGGTCGCAAACGGCTTCAAGCCTGATTGGAGCAAAGTGGAGCGACGGATAGACCGACCACATTGCCATTTCCCCAGCACCAACAAATCCCAGACGCAGACTTTTCATTGTGGCTGTTCCTTAATCGCCATCGGACTCGAGCCAAAAGTCGCCAAGTCCCAAGGCTTCAAGACCCCATTCTTCACGCGACAACCTGGAAGGTTATCCTCCCCCCGAGACCCCGAGCCCCCGAGACGTCAAGAGCCCCAAGCCACAAGCCTCAAGAACCAAGCCCAATCAGAGTCCCGTCGATTCCAGAAAGCTCCTGACCACCTCTCGAACATCCCGACGCTCCCCGTCGACTGCATAATTCATGCGTTGCATATCGGTGTCCGAAATGCTGTCAGAGAGACTCCGTAAGACTGCCCTAAGCCCTTCATGCCTTTTCAGAGCGTCTCTATTCACAACCGGTGCCGCCTGGTAAGGAGGAAAGTAGTGTAGATCATCTTCGAGCACTACCAGATCCAGCACATCGACAAGTCCCTCTGTAGAGTTTCCAGCAATGAAGTCGACGTGGCCCTCGTTCAGAGCGCGATACATCAAGCCAAGGTCCATCTCCAGGGGCTGTTCGACAAATTCCAGGCCGTAGGCCGTCGCCAGGCCTCGAAGCCCGTCGGCGCGTTCCACGAATTCATAGCCAAAACCGGCCCGCCACTTGGGAGTATGTGCAGCCGCATCTGATATCGTCTGCAGTCCCAGATTTCGCGCATCTTCTGCTCTCACCATGATAGCGAAGGTATTGTTGAAACCAAGCGGTTCAGTCCATTCGAGACCGAACCGATCGGCATATTCGTGCTTCACCGACTGATACACCTCATCACGGTCCCCGATTGGGTCATGACCCAGAATCCCCGTGAAGGCCGTGCCGGTGTATTCAACATACAGGTCGATCTCTCCGCTCATAACTGCCTGATGGCAGAGAAACGAACCCGCAAGATTCAGCCGGCGATCAACCTCAACACCCAGCCTGGACTCAATATGTCTCGCCAGAAGTTCACCCAGGATGATCTGCTCGGTGAAGTTCTTCGACCCGACCGTGATTACGTCTCCTGTTCTCCCACAACCAAGGTGCGAGACCGTGGTCACCAAGGCCAGAGCGCACACGAAGGGGATCAGCCAAATCGATCCAGACCAGTCAAGATGCGCCTTCACTCCCTCCGATTCAACGGCGTTCCTGCCCCGAACGCTTCTCATGATGAATCCGGCCTGACTGCCAGGTGACGTTCCAACCTTCCCAGCAGAAAATCGGCGCTCAGTGCGAGTAGTGCGGCCGGAATCGCCCCAGCTAGAATCATCTGATTGTTGACCATCGACACGCCGCGGAAGATATAGACTCCTAACCCCCCGGCTCCAATTACCGCGGCGATGGTACCGATCCCTACCGAGATCACGGTAGCCGTCCGAATCCCCGCAAGGATCACCCCCATGGCAAGAGGGAACTGCACCATGAACAGAAGTTGCCGGTTCGTCATTCCCATACCTCGACCAGCTTCGACTACAGCAGGATCAACCGAGACGATTCCTGTGTAGGTATTGCGGATAATCGGAAGTAAGGCATAAAGAACCAGGGCAACGATCGCTGTCCGGGCACCTATGCCTCCAAGAAACGGAAGTGGTATTAAGAACCCTAATAGCGCCAGACTCGGGACAGTCTGCATCACGTTTGCAAAACCCAGGACCACTTTCCTTACATTGGGCCTCCGTGTGATCAGAACTCCGAGCGGCACACCTGCGAGAGTCGCCATCAGGCACGATACACCTACGATGACGATATGCTCCCAGGTGAGTTGGAGAAGTTCCTGTCGATGGCTGCTTACAAACTCCAGAAATCCCATTTCCTTATCCTTTAGACAGGCCGCATGTTGTTCACCGGGAGATTGAGGATCTCGAGAAACTCTTTTGCAATCTGAGATTCGGAGTTCATAAAGTCTTGTGGCGCAGCTAATTCAACGAGTTTCCCCTCGTCCATCAGCCCGATTCGAGAACCAAGCCGGAATGCTTCCCGAACATCGTGTGTCACGAGAACCACGGTTTTACCGAGTCTTTCCTGTAAGCTTAAAAACTCACGCTGGACTTCGACTCGTGTAACAGGATCGAGAGCACCAAAGGGTTCATCCATCAAAAGCAGCGGCGGATCAGCTGCCAGGGCTCTGGCAACCCCTGCACGCTGACGCTGGCCACCGGACAGCTCGTGAGGGTGGCGCTGTGCAAACTCTTCCGGCTCAAGACCTACCATTTCGAGAAGCTCAACTACGCGAGCTCTGATTCTTCCCGCCTCCCATCCCTCCAAACGGGGCACCAGCCCGACATTCCGCTCGATCGTCAAATGAGGAAACAGGCCGATTTCCTGGATGACATAGCCGATGCCTCTTCGAAGCCGGATCGGATTCCAAGCGGTCGTGGCTGTCCCCTCGACAAACACCGTTCCCTGATCGGGCATGAGCAGGCCATTGATGAGCTTGAGCGTCGAGGTTTTTCCGGAGCCACTCTTCCCCAGCAGGACTAGTGTTTCTCCTTTCATGACCTCGAAGCTCAGATCAGAGACCAGCGGGTGCACACCTATACTTGCAGAAACCTTCTCAAACCTGAGTGAAGTGCGACTCTCAGCCAGTTGTCTCTCCTCTGTTTTCCTGAAAAGGCAGTATATCAAGTGCAGATTTGGCGCCGAGTCCAGCAACGGCTTCAGGTACCGTCAAGGGACCGAGCTGCCTCACAATTCCGAGCACCCCCTTCGCTCCTTGGCGCTACAGAGGACAGGACGATTGCTACTCGCTCCTTACTGCTTACGACCCCGTTTACCCTGTCAAGTCCTGACGAAAAGTTGACATCTTGTGATTGACTTTTGGGGTTAGCAGTCATCGCCGGTGCCCCCAGATCTCAAGACCCTTCGTCGGAAACCTTGTCGTAAACTTAGTCGATTGATCCATGAGAATGTCGATAGACTTCCCGATCAAGCTGGCGACGAGGGTGATGAGACCCGCAGTTCCCGGTCCTCCTTTGTCGTAAGCTTTGTCGTAAACTTAGTCGATTCATTCTTCCGTCCCGGATTTCGACAAGGTTTACGATTAAGCTAGCGACGAAGCTTCGGGTCACCCCGATTACCCCCTTTCAGGTACTTATCGAACCACCCAAAGGCATCCGACTACATGGCTATGTCAAACTTGTGACCACCCGGGTAGTAGTTGCAGCGGTAATGTTCGGCAGCTCCGGCTCGCTCGAAGGTTTCACGTATCATGGCATCTGCTCGCTGCATCTCTGAGAGTGTGTACAGAGGATCCTCGGTGCAGTTGAGGACCATCGTAGCCGCAGGAGCTCTCAGGGCTAGGATTTCCGGGAAATCCAGGTCGCGAGGCAAAAGAGGCACATAGGTCATCCAAGTGTGCGTAAAACACTTATCCAGAAGGAAGTCGCGCCAGGTCGTCATGAACCCCACTGCCACCGCGCACTTGATCCGATCATCAGCCCCAGCCAGGAAAACAGTCCTCATACCGCCTCCCGACAGCCCGCCACAGCCAACTCTGCCGGCATCGACTTCAGGTCGAGAACAAAGCACGTCGAGAGCCCTCTGGTCTTCTACAAGGTAGACACCCGGCCAGGTGGTTCCTGCGGAAAGCAGGCTCTTCTCCATGATGTGTTCATGTTCGCCGGCGAACGCATTGTATTTCTCGATTCCTTTAAGGTCATCAGGGTCTGGATCAATTCCTCCGGCACGGATTCGGCGAGGAACGTCCTTAACCAGGACTCGGCGACTCGCAAATGGGAACGTGTCGTGAACCAAGACGGCATAGCCTCTCTTCGCGACCTCGGTTGCCCACCCGACTCCTTCGTAAGACTTGGCCTGATGTTGAGCTTGAACATCCCACGGTTCGTCGTCCGTTCTCGTGATTTTCCGCCAGCCCAGGAACTTGTTTCCGCCATGGTCGTGGAGAGCGAGAATGCCGGGTAATGGGCCCTGAGCGCCTGACGGCCTGAGGAATACGGCTTCCGTTCGCGGGCCCATCGGAAGTTGCCAGGAAAGGAATTCGATGTCGAGTCCGTCATACGAGTGCCGGGACTCGACCGTTACTTCAGGTGTCCCCCCAAGATCCACCGGGGCGAGACACTCGAGCAGGCGCTTCCGAGCAGTTGTGCGCCATTCCTCAACGTTCTTCCACTGGCCGGTCCGAAAAGAGAGTCTCGCAGGGCCATCACCCAAAACCTGGTCAGCAAGCCAGGGACCATAGCTTCCGACCATATTGGGTCGCTCCGAAGCATCCGCTGATTGTGCGGCGGAGAAGGATACGGCTGCGACCGCTCCAAATGAGACAAATAGAAAAATGAGAAGCCAATGCGACTGCTTTGTTTTCATCGTATACCTCCGTTACGGGAACGACTGCTGATTCTCCACCATAGGAACGCCGGCCGCAAGGTTGGCCCCGGTCCTGACTCTGGTATGCCGCTCCAGCCATTACGCAGTTCTTGTTGGTCTTTGTTCTTAACAGCATAAAAGGTCACTCCCCGGCATTTCGCCCCAGAATCCACTCCGCCTCGAAACTTCCGATACCAGAAAGTGGAACGTTTGCGAAGAATCCTTCGTGCAAGAGATAATGAATACTCACTTCAACGGACGACGATTCTAAGGGAGAACGCATTATGGCAAGACTCAACCGTAGGGAGTTCGTGAAACACAGCTCCCAGGGCCTCATGTTTGCCTCGTTACCAGCCTTTCTGCGGGCTGCGCCTGCAACCGCTTTCCACAGACCGGACACCGGAAATTTGTCTCTGGCCGATGCTTATGCCCACTTCGGCGTAGATGACGCACTGATTCGCAAGGTCATTGGGACGGCCCTCGAAAAAGGGGGTGACTACGCCGACGTCTACTTTCAGCATAAGCTGTCCAACTATGTAGGCCTGGAAGACAAAGCGGTCAACCGTGCCTATACAAACGTAGACTACGGAGTTGGTATCAGAGTCCTTTCCGGCGATCAAACCGGGTACTCCTTCACCGAGGAGATCACCCCTGAGGCGATGGAGCTGGCGGCTCAGACCGCGGCCGCCATCGCTAAAGGAAGCAGAAAGGTCGAGCCGGTGGGTCTCAAGCTTCACGAGACTCCCAATTACTACCGCATTGAAACCAGCTGGGAAGACGTTTCGATCTCACGAAAGATCCCTTACCTCCAGACTATCAACGACAAGATTTTCGCCTTAGACAAGAGAGTCTTGAAATCGAGTATCTGGTTCATCGACGAGAGTTCGTACATCCTCGTAGCCACTTCGGATGGAAGCGTTGCTTTCGACTACCAGCCAATGACACTGATATACGTCACCTGCACTGCAGAGCAGGACGGAAAGCGTGAAATGAACTCATTCAACCTGGCGGGGCGCCAAGGCATCGAGTTCTTCACTCCCAAGAACGTTGACCGCCTGGCTTCGGAATCAGTGAAAAGAACTGTCACACTTTTTGACGCGGTTAAGCCTGAAGGCGGCGAAATGGAAGTGGTTCTGGCAGCCGGCAGTTCCGGGATTCTCTTGCACGAAGCGATCGGCCACGGAATGGAAGCGGATTTCAATCGGAAAAACGTCTCTATTTATGCGGACCGCATGGGCAAGCCTATAGCTAAGGAGTTTGTTTCAATTGTCGATAACGGCACGAACCCTAACATCCGAGGCTCTATCAACGTTGATGACGAAGCAACCGACAGCCAGGAAACCTATCTAGTCGAAAATGGGGTCTTGTGCAGCTACATGCACGACCGGATCAGCGCAAATCACTACAAGGTTAAGCCGACCGGCAATGGGCGGCGCCAGTCGTTCCGCCATTCTGTGCAGCCTCGGATGCGCAACACCTATATGCTCCCGGGACCTCATTCCAAGGACGAGATCATTAAGAGTGTAAAGAAGGGCCTCTATGCCGAGTCTTTCACCAATGGTCAGGTATTTATCGGGGGCGGCGATTTCACATTTTACGTCAAATCGGGCTATCTCATTGAGGATGGCCGGCTTACAAGACCGGTCAAAGACATCAACATCATCGGCAATGGACCAAAGGTGCTCGAGAATATCGTGATGGTTGCAGACGACATGAAGCTGGCAGAAGGGGGGTGGACCTGTGGAAAGAATGGTCAGATGGTCCCCGTTTCGCAAGGGCTTCCGACAGTCAAGGTCTCCTCGATTACGGTCGGAGGAGTTAGTTCCTGATTTCGATGAAAGCCGGCAACCAACTACTCGGAGATAAAGGGAGTAAATCATGGATAAAGGAAAAAGGCTTGACTTGGCTGAATGGGCCGCCGAATTCGCAATCCAGAAAGGGGCGAGCCAGGTAGCAGTCGATCTCGCTAACCAGAGGGTCATTGACATTCAATTCCGCGATGGAGCACTTGAAAAGCTGGAGGAATCCACCAGCAACTCCATGTCACTGGACATCTACGTCGAGAAGCGCTACTCGTCACATTCAACCAGTGATCTTAACCAGGATTCGCTAAAGCGGTTCATCGAAGAAGCAGTGGCAATGACTAAGTTCCTCACAAAGGACCAATATCGGATGCTACCCGATCCGAAGCACTACAGCGGGCAAAAGAAGATGGATTTGCAGATTCTTGACCCCGGGTACCCGAAACTGAATTCTCAGAATAGAGTCGAGTTCGCCGAGGCAATCCAGCAGGCAGCAGCGGCTCAGGGCGACAAGATTATATCTACAACGGCTTACTATAGCGATACCCAATTCGAGACGGTCAAGGTTCACAGCAATGGTTTCACCGGTGAGAAGCGGGGCACGATCTTCACTGCCGGTGCCGAAACAGCTGTGCAAGACGAAGGTGGGGGGCGCCCTGAAGACTGGTTTGTTGCTACGGCGCGCTTCCGGAAGGACCTGCCGGCTGCCGATGTTTTGGGTCGAAAAGCCTCGGAGAGAGCCTTGCGCAAGATCGGCCAGGCCAAGATCGACTCTGGCAAATATGACATGATTCTCGAGAACCGTTCAGGCAGGCGTCTACTTGGGGCTCTGCTTGGCCCTATGAGCGCTCGGTCGCTGCAGCAGAAGAGCTCGTTTCTCGAGGGGAAGCAGGATCAGGAGATTGCATCCCCGCTGCTGACCATCGTGGATGATCCGTTCCTGGAAGGGGGCCTCGGATCTCGTTTGTACGACGGAGAAGGTTTGGCTGCAAGGCGCCTTACATTGGTCGAAAAGGGTAAGTTGAAATCCTACTTCGTCGACACCTACTACGGTAGAAAACTCGGGATGGAGCCTACCACGGCCGGCTCATCCAATCTCGTGTTCGAATACGGTGAAAACTCACTGGACGATCTGATCAAAGGTACAGAAAAGGGGATCCTCGTAACCAGCTTCATTGGTGGAAACTCCAATCCGACTACCGGAGATTTCTCCTATGGCATCATCGGCCTGCTGGTTAAGAAGGGCAAGGTGGTCAAGCCGGTTAACGAAATGAACATTTCCGGGAACATCGGCGACCTGTTAAAGCGCTTGGTTGCAGTGGGTAACGACCCCTACCCGTATTCTTCGGTCCGGATTCCCTCTCTCCGCTTTGATGCAGTCAACTTCAGTGGGCTCTAACTGAGAAGGGGCTCGGGGGCCTAGGCGGAGGATAACCTTCCAGGTTGTCTCTTGAAGGAAAAGGTCTCGAAGTCCCGAGGGCTCGGGGGCTCGAGTCGAGACAAGCTCAGGACTGGGAGTTAATTGCTGCCGCGTCGAACCCCTGTTCTCGAAAGTGTCGATCGAAAGCGAAATACTGCGTAATCCCGGCGCGCCGCATGAATTCGAAACTCACACAGTCCACCAGGCTCATGCGTCGCCGAGACTGACTCAGCAGGCCGGCAACAGCTGCCTCGTGCAACCCGGAGTCTACCCAGTGAACCGTCAGCACGGGCTCAATACTTCCCTGAAAAGCTCTAACTGCCTTCAAGCCAAGACGGTTCTGAGCTAAGGCAAGAATTTCGACGAGCACATAATTCGTCGTTACCAAAAGAGCTGAGCCGCTAAGGAGAACCTTCCAAATCTCCGCCGCATTGGAGTGATTAGCATCGTCCCGGTCGAGGAAAGCCAGGAAGGCCGAAGTGTCCACAAAACAGTTCATTTGGTATAGGCCTCATCAAGATAACGATCATGTTGCTCTGCCAGATCACCAAGTCCTGACCCGAATCGGCCACAAACCTCCAGCGCTCGCCGCCTTTTCTTTTCAATCGACTGAAAGTTACTCTGCCGCAGGTAGAGCTCAACACTTTCTCGGATGATCTCAGCCATGGAAACACTGCTATCTCGAGCAAGTTCTCTTAGAGCGCGGTATTGTTCATCAGTCAGTTGAATTTGAGTTCGAATCATTTCCATCATGATAACAGATTAGAGGTTATGATGTAAGTCAGTCTTACGCAGAAACCGCATTCGACAAGAGTCAAAACCGAAAATCTACTCAATAACTAAACATCGCCGGGTAACTCGGGTATTCTGATACTCTCGAGCGGCCACAACTGGCAGTGACAATCTCAAGGAGAGTACTCAGTGTATTTCCCGGCTTCCGGGGTTGATGTAAATCCGATGGTGCCGCCCCTCGTCGCTTTCGCTATTTCCTTCTTCACTTCGATGGGAGGAGTCTCCGGAGCATTCCTCCTTCTACCCTTTCAAATGAGCGTATTGGGGTTCACTACTCCCTCTGTCAGCGCTACCAACCAGCTTTTCAACGTGGTTGCTATTCCGCCAGGAGTCTATCGCTACTCCCGGGAAGGTCGGATGCTTTGGCCTCTTGCGGGAGTGATCGTCGCCGGGACCTTGCCGGGGGTCTTCCTCGGGGCATGGCTTCGAATCGAATATCTTCCCGATCCCACCCACTTCAAGTTCTTTGCCGGGTGGATTCTCCTGCTCCTGGGCCTTCGCTTGGCCCAGGATGTACTGCGCCGAAGCACTGGAACTATTTCATCAGCTAAAGGACAGCAGATCTCGAGATCATCCTTCACGCTACGCCGAATCTCCTTCCATTTTGCGGAGCAAGAGTACAAGGTCTCTTCGCTCCCCCTGTTTCTATTCTGCTCTCTGATCGGTGTGGTGGGGGGGATCTACGGGATCGGTGGAGGGGTTTTCATCGCGCCCTTTCTAGTGGCAGTCTTCAGAATCCCTGTTTACACCGTCGCGGGAGCGTCCCTTCTCGGCACACTGGTAACGTCCGTGGCAGGAGTGTGTTTCTACCAGGTTCTGGCAACAAGCTACCCTGAGTCTTCGGTAGCCCCTGACTGGTATCTGGGACTCCTATTCGGCGTGGGAGGATTTGCTGGAATCTATGTGGGCAGTCGGCTTCAGAAATTCGTGCCGGCCCGGATCATCAAAGCGATTCTCTGTCTCACGGTCCTGATTGTCGCCACAAGGTATCTTGTGCAGTTCTTCCACAGTTAGCTGAGAGTCTGCTGCTCGGTCTCTTTGCGTTCTTAGCGTGAGACGAATTGATTTCACGCAAAGCTCGCCAAGTTCGCTCCAGAACATGCTCCCATCCAAGCCGTAAGCGTCTACAAAGCGCCTCTTCCGGGCCAGAGACTGGGGCTCCAGGTGGGAGTCAATCAGACTTTCCGACGTGTAGTTTTCGAGAACCTCAGTTGCGCGATTGAAAGGCATTCGCTAGCAGATGTTGATCGAACATCCCACTCTGGCCGGTGGTAGCAAATCGATACAGAGCTGCCGCATAGATGCCACTCAGGGCACTACTCAACAGCACAATAAGTAGATACCCTGCGACGACCAGGACGGCCACCAGGAGGATCACAACCAACGGCAGCTTTATGATGGCCGCGAGCACCAGAATCGGAATCGCAACCAGCGTGTAAACTACGCTGACAATTCCGAAGAAGAAGCCCATCCCCACCGAACCGGCCAGCTGTTCTCCCCAGGTGCGCCGGAGAAGGCCGGCACTTTCCTTGATGGCTTCTATAGGTCCCACACCCTTGGTGATCAAAACCGGAACGACCAGGAAAGTCGCAAGGTTCCAAGCGAGTCCACCAAGCGCTAACAGCAGCTTACCCACAATGCCGGCACGCTCTTTGAGAACTCTCAGGATCATGCCCACCGTAGCAGCCACCAATGCATACTGAATGATTGGACCCAGATGATCGCGGGCAATGCGTAGCCCGTCACTCACTGTTGGATCGCCCCCGTCCAATCGTATCAAGGCCGCACCGACGAGTCCTGAGTTGAAAAAAAGAATGACGAAATACCAGACAAAATAGAAAAGAAAGAGCACTGCATAGCCGGCAATCCCGATGCTTCCGCCACTCTCTCTTGCCAGACCTGCCGCCCCCAAAGGCACCAGGAAACTAACGGTGACAATAATAAGGGCAATTCCGGAGAAGACGGGGAAAAGCAGGAGTTCTTTGTCTGCCAAAAGAACATTCGCACTCGCTTTCGCCAAATCCCAACTGTTGTTTAGTTTCTCAAACATTAACTATCACTCCCCTCGGCAAGAGCATAACGTCGCACAATACCACCATCACACACTTCTACGTTGCTACCGCTGGTTCCCTTCATTTCCAATTGAGAAACCAGCTCTACAACTCCAGCTCGACGCCTATTCCTTGGTTGACGGCGTCGCGGTAGATCAACCTCGCGGTTGCCATGTCTTCCAGTGCCAGGCCCAGATTGATGCTTAAGGTCCGTTCGTCTTCATTCTCTCGCCCTGGATTCTTCCCGGCGATGATCTGACCCAGGTCGGCATAAGGCTGTGGTGTCTCGCTGAAATACCCTACAGACCTGTAGTAGTCCAACTGGGCCAGGTCATCCGTCACCAACTTCTCAACTTCAGCCAGAGCACTTCCTTTCCAGTACGAATCGAAATCCAGAGGGCAGGCGAATGCCCCCGGCTTGAGCCAGCCTGCCTTGATCGCCGGACTCGGATTCTGCAGAATCGGTCCACTCGTCACTACAAGGTCTGATTCCTCGACAGCTTCTCGCGCCGTATCCACGGTCTCTACTTCGAAACCAAAAGTCCGACTCATTTCGGAAGCGAATTCAGACGCAACCTCGGGAATAATGTCAAACGCCTTTACTCTCTCAAGGGAGAAAACGTTGGAGAGCGCTTCCAGGTTGCTGCGCCCCTGTACACCGCAGGCAACAATTCCAGCAGTTGAACTGTCGGGCCGAGCCAGGTGCTTGGCTGCCACCGCGGTAGCTGCCCCTGTTCGCTTTGCGGTGATCCAGGTGCAGTCCATAACAGCGACCGGAATACCGGTTTCCGGGTCGTTGAGAATCAGCAGCCCGGAGATGTAGGGTAAATTCTTATCCAGATTCTCCGGAAAACCCGACACCCATTTCACCCCCGCTGCGCCGGTGCTGGGAATGAAAGCAGGCATGGCGTGTATGAAAGAATCCGGCCGTGGGTGGATGCCCGGCTTAGGAGGCATTTCTACTCGCCCATTACCCTTCTCCTCGAACATCTCTTCGAGAGCTTCAATGATCGTGAGCATCGGGAGGTTGATCAGTTCAACATCATGGCGAGACAAATAGAGCATTTTCTTCATATTCATAGCCCACCTCGACTCAGTTGTTCGGGGTCCGGTTTTTGGATCTTGGCAGCCACTGTCTGGACCCCGCTTGTCGCATCTTGAACCCTCCCTAAGAATAGCCCAACCGTCGTGACACTTGAAGACACACCCCATGGTAAGACATGCTTCCAGCTTGTCACCCCCGAATCATCCCCAGAACAGCCGACAACCTGGAAGGTGTTCCTACGGTCGTCCTACCGTAAGACGAGCATCCCTGCTTGTCACCCCCGAATCCTCCTCCAGTGCTAAGTGACAACCTCGAAGGTCATCCTCCAACCCGAGCCTCGAGACCTCCTATTCCATGAGACGACCTGGAAGGTCATCCTCCCTCGCTGCTTTGCACGGACTACGCGTCTACAGAATCAAGAAAACTTTGACGAATCGTCTTTCCCGATAGACACTATCCAGGGACCAACGAACTAAGCAAACAAACCAGGAGTCCAAAGGATGACAAAGTCGCACAATAGGAAACTCACCAGGAGAGGATTCATCGGGGTCACAGCCGCGGCTCTGAGCTCAGCGCCCACAATCCTGCGGGCTGGACAAATGCCCAGCAACAGGATTCAACTCGGAATGATCGGCGTCGGGGGCATGGGGATGGGCCGCTTGAAGGGGTTCTTGAAGCATCCAGACGTGGATGTCGTCGCCGTCTGCGATGTTGACCGCGAGCATCTTGATGAGGGACTAGCGGTCGTGGAACAGTCACGCGGCAAGAAGCCGGCGGCTTTCGGGGATTTTCGGCGATTGTTGGAAGTGAAAGAGATCGATGCGGTTGCGGTGGTTACACCGGACCACTGGCACGCCATCCCCACGATTCTGGCCTGTCAGGCGGAAAAAGACGTCTTTGTGGAAAAACCGCTGAGCTACAGCATCCAAGAAGGTCGCGCCATGGTCGAAGCTGCAGCTCAGAACCAGCGAGTGACCCAAATGGGAAACCATATCCACAACGACCTGCCGAATTACAGGCGCGTAGTCGAATTGGTCAGAAGCGGAGAACTCGGAAGAATCACCCGGGTTAATTGCTGGAAGACTTCGTCAACCCAGAATCGAGGCAACCCGCCCGACAGTGCACCGCCAGCCGGACTGGACTGGGATTTCTGGCTGGGCCCGGCCCCTAAACGGCCGTACAACCCACTTCGGTGTCATAACACGTTCCGCCATTTCTGGGATTACTCGGGAGGGACTTTCATCGATTTCTGGTGTCACATAACCGACGTGGCATTCTGGGCTCTTGATCTCCAAGCACCGCGCAGCGTTTCGACGACGGGAGGGCGTTTCTTTGTCAATGATGCTACTGAAACACCCGATACGCTGGAAGCTGTCCTGGAGTACCCGAACCTGAACTTTGTCTTCACCTTCCATCCGGACCCTCCCCCCGGCCTTGAACACATGGGTGGTATCGGCTGTGTTTT
>JAUWTT010000430.1 GCA_030614585.1 Acidobacteriota bacterium | reverse complement strand
GGCATCCGGCATCCGGCATCCGTCTTCGCTCTCCGAGCTTCGGCGCGACAGGTCCGGCATCTGTCACTTGACAGTTGTCATTTGTCTGGGTACTCCAACGGACTCGGAAACCTCTACAGTGCGAATCCCTCTGGAAAGATTTCTCTTGACAGCCAGCATCGAGTGACTTATTGTAATAGTTAACTAGAACAATATTACTATAGATCACTTGAAAAGCGGAGTGATTGTGCTGATATCCATCGATTCAAAAAGCGGCGTACCGTTCTACAGGCAGATCATCGAGCAGGTGAAATTCGCGATTGCCCGGGGAGATCTGGAACCGGGTGACCGATTGCCGACCGTGCGCCAGCTTGCGGTCGACCTGTCCATCAATTTGAACACGGTTGTCCGTGCCTATCGAGAGTTGGAGATCGAGGGTGTGCTCGAAACCCAACAGGGTTCGGGTACATTCGTTGGTCGGAAACGTCCGAGAATTGACGATCTCGAAAGGCAGCGGATGCTCGATCAGATCCTTACTGAACTACTGGCTCGTGCCTCTGACTATGGCTTCAATTTGGATGAAGTCCTGCAGGGTCTGAGTCAGCGAAAGGAGAAGTCGTCATGAAACCCTCATCAAATGCGAGGCAGAGTACCAGAGGACTGTTTGAATGGAGTCTCGAGAAATTTGCCACATCCATGCGGGCAGATTTCAGGTTTGCGCCGGTAAATGTATTTTTGCTGATTGCGATCTTCGTTATAGGCCTTGTGATTCATCTAATTGTCTTCGATTTCAGTTTCGAAGCGGTCACGCTAGCTGTAGGTTCGGCTATCGCACTGGCTATCCTGCTGCGACTTTCCCAGGTTTGGGAATCAGTCGTGATCCTTGGAACCGTGGCTAGCCTCTGCATCTACCTGGAGCTGAGACCGGAGAGCGAGATTCTGTTGGCTACTGCCGTTCTTGCTGCTCTGATCTCACCGGCTGTTCAGATCGCCTATCAATGGGAGCGTGCCGTGCTCCTCCGGTTTGGCAAACTCCGAGGGATGAAACAGCCAGGACTGTTTCTGATCCTTCCCGTTGTTGACAAAGTGGCGCAATTCGTTGACCAGAGAATCCGAGTTTCCGACTTCAGTGCAGAAACCACGTTGACTGCTGATACGGTTCCAGTCAACGTCGATGCGATTGCTTTCTGGATGGTCTGGGATGCCCAGAAAGCTGTTCTGGAGGTTGAGAATTTTAGGGAGGCCGTCGTCTTGTCAGCCCAGACGGCGCTCCGAAATGCCATCGGGAAGGATGACCTCGCTGTGCTCCTCTCAGAGCGAGACAGATTGGGCCAGGAGATCCAGAAACTTTTGGACGAACGGACCAGTTCCTGGGGCATAACCACCCAGGCCGTAGAGATACGCGACATCATCATTCCCAAGGGCTTAGAGGATGCCATGTCCCGCCAGGCACAGGCGGAGAGGGAAAGGCAGAGCAGGATCATTCTTGGCACCGCCGAAACGGAAATCGCTGAGAAGTTCGCCGCGGCTTCGGAGCACTACAAGAGCAACCCAACGGCTCTTCACCTCAGGGCTATGAACATGGTGTATGAAGGCCTGAGGCAGAAGGGTTCGATGATCATTGTTCCTTCTACCGCTGTTGAAACCATGGGGCTTGGGGCTTTGGGCGGACTGACCGCCTTTGGAAAGGGTGCAGAGCAGAGACTCGAAGAGGAACCGGTGCCTGAGGAAGAGCCTCCCGAATAGAACCCAAGCCTGACCTGAGAGTCGAACTTCCCTCAGGCTTCAACACCTTGAGCGTGACACATGAGAAGGATCCTTTCTTCCTTGTTCCTCTACTTCTTGACCGAGTTCTTGAGCAAACAGCTAGAATCTGGGTTGATATTGAAGATGGTTCCCCTGGTCGCAGTCATCGTTGTGGTTCTGATTCTGCTAGCCTGGATAATCCGAACCACCAAGACCAAGGACACCAAAAAGACAAGGTCTTTGTTATGAACCATTTAATGGCACCAGCAAGTCTCGACTGCTGATCGACCTGCCGGGGTTCTGTTTAAGGTAGACCCCGGGATTCTTGGTGACCTTGGTGCCTTGGTGGTAAAGCCCACAGATGTGGCTTGGAGGAGTTCCTCCTGCTTGCTAGAATAGAGGGTAGTGAATCCCTATCTTAACCGGGTCATGCTCGAGGAGCCTTCACAATTCTTCGGCCGGCGGCGGGAGCTCCGGCGAATCATGTCCCGACTTGGAGCGAGCCGCCCCCAGTGTGTCTCTGTCGTCGGGGAAAGGCGGATAGGCAAGTCCTCCCTCTTGAAGGCCTTGAACTGGGAAGAGACCCAGTCAGAATATCTAGGTGATTTACCGGTTCCCCTCTTTGTGAGCTTTGACGCCCAGCAGTATCCGCAAGCGGGGCCGGAAGAATTCTTTCGGGTTCTGTTGGACCAGATACGGAATGCCTATCCCGAGATCAACGAACCCTGGAGCATGCGTGTCTATGAATCATTCTCGGGAGTAATCGAACAGCTACGGTCTCAAAATGTCAGCCTGGTTGTTCTGCTTGATGAATTCGACCTAATCACGAGTAGTCCCTCTTTTGGCACCGACTTCTATTCTTTTATGCGCTCGATGGCCAATAACTTCCCGGTCGCCTATGTCACAGCTTCCAAAGCCGAGCTTCAGAAGCTCTGCCATTCGTCCGTGATTGCCGATTCACCTTTCTTCAACATATTCAGTAACCTCCTGCTCCGGCCTTTCAGTGAGGGTGAAGCCAGGGAGTTGATAGAAATGCCCTCCGAGCGAGAGGGTAGCCCCATGTGTGGCTACGTCGAAGAGCTGGTGGCACTGGCCGGATTCTTCCCTTTTTATCTGCAGATTGCGTGCTCCGTTTATTTCGAGGCGATTTCGGATGATTTAGAAACTGCACCGGATCGTCCAGAGTTAGAGGAGCGGTTTCTGGAGGAAGCTGGACCCCACTTCGAGTATTTCTGGGACCATTGTGACCCCGCCTCGAAGAGAGTGTTGCGGATGGTTATGGAGAATGAAGCGATTCCTGATGAGGATCTGTACATTTGCCGGAAGTTGGAGAAACAGGGGTACCTGCAGTCAAAGGGCGCTGAATATCAGCCGTTTTCTGGGGTTTTCGCAGAGCATATCGAACGGGTATTTCTTTCGAGCAGTGCCGGGAACAGCGCAACCTGTCTAGTTTCAGGTCCAGCCAAACCTGATCAACTCATTGCGAAGGAGTTGAATCAGTACAGGATCCTGCACAAGGTAGGCGAAGGCGGGATGGGTGTTGTGTATGCCGCCCAAGACGAGCTGCTTCGGAGGAGGGTCGCACTGAAGTTCTGTCGACCCGACCTCAAAGAGGACGAGAACTTGCGTAAGCGGGTAATCCAGGAGGCGAGATTGGCGGCATCACTCAGCCATCCGGCGATCACTTCCGTGCACGAACTGTTTGAGCACGAGGGACAGCTGGTTCTTGTCATGGAATGGATCGAGGGACAAAACCTGAAGCAGGTCATGCTCGACAGTGGCCCGCTGGATTGGCGAACACTCGTTGGATGGCTGGTCAAGGTGTGTGAAGGACTGGAAGCGGCCCACGAAAAGGGCATCATCCATCGAGATATTAAGCCATCCAATATCATGTTGACAGACCGGGGTGAGCCGAAGATAACTGATTTTGGCCTCGCCAAATGTGTGACGATCAAAGGTGAGTCGATCAGCGACCTCACTGCAGCCGGAAGCCTGCTGGGTACGGTCGAATATATGTCTCCCGAACAGGCGCGAGGAGAACGGGTAGACCTTCGGAGCGACCTGTTTTCGTTGGGTGTTGTTGTGTTCGAAGGGCTTACGGCACGCCGCCCCTTTCAGGGCGACAGTGTCCCCGGCATTCTCCAAGCCATTATCCATTCTCCCGCACCTCAGCTGGAGGTCCCTGAGAGCCCAGATGCGGAGCGTTTGGATCCCCTGATCCAGAGACTTCTTGCAAAGTCGGTCGAGCAGCGATATCAATCGGCAGCGGAGGTTCGCCGAGACATGAGCCGACTGTTGAAAAAACGACGACTGTTCTCATACTTTACACGCACCAGAAGCTCTTGATCCGGGGCAGTTTTCGCTATTGATGGCGCGGCAGGGCTTCTGAGCCCGGAAAGTTCGCAACAGCCGGAGCACATGAAGATAGAATCTTACTAAGGCCATCTTGTGACTTTACGCAGAGCGGGACAGTTTGCACTGGGGAGCACTCTCGGTTTTGTGCTGGCTGTCGAGTTGTACAATTTCAGTAGCGGGACACTCAGCTTGGCTGCCGCCTGGTTTCCAACGCTGCTGTGTGGTCTGGGTTTGTTTACAGTCGTGTGCAGATACAATCGCGATTCAAAGCGTGTACTTGGCCTTCTTCTTGCCGCTGTATCAATGTTTCTGTCGTCGATAAAACCATATGAACAATTGGTTTTTGGCG
>JAUWTT010000159.1 GCA_030614585.1 Acidobacteriota bacterium | reverse complement strand
CAAGCTCGAGGTTCGAAGTTCGAAGTTGGCCGTTCGACTCCAGCCCTCAGCCCAGTTCCCAACCACTATAGCACGAAATCACTACTAAGATCTTCTTGTGTCTTAGTGATTTGGTGGTTAATCCCAGCCCCCAGCCCCCAGCCCCCGGGGAGTAAGACCCAAGCCCCAAGCACCAAGTCCCAAGCCTTCGAGACCTCAAGACCCAAGACCTCAAGACCCAAGACCCAGCTCCCAATTTGACTTATTTCGCTACACGTGGTTATCTTCTTCTAAGTTTTGTTGAACGGGCCTCCCGAGAAGACTCCACAGCTGTAATAAAGGATGGACTGAAAACTTATGTCCCTTACTCAGATAGTGCCCCCAGAGCAGGAAATCCCATTGACCCCGGACGGACTCAGACAGATCAATCTAATACTGATCAAACCCTCCTGTTACGACGATGAAGGATATGTGGTCCGACATTTCCGGGGAGTACTTCCAAGTAACACCCTGGCTTGCCTCACCTCCCTTACTGAGAAAGCTTGTCAGAGCAGCAGTCTTAAAGACATCGATTTCCGAATCCGTTTGATTGATGAATCTGTGATGCGAGTGAATTACCGGAAGATCAGCCGGTCACAGCGACCTGGATCCAAAACGATTGTCTGCCTGGTCGGGGTTCAGACACACCAGTTCCCGCGAGCCGCGGATATTGCGACAACGTTTCGGCAGGCGGGACTGACGGTCATCATTGGAGGTTTCCACGTCAGTGGTTACCTCACCATGCTCCCAGGTATTCCACCTGACATCCAGAGTCTGATGGACCAGGGGGTAACCATTGTCAAAGGTGAAGTGGAGGAAACCTGGCAATCGGTTCTTGAAGACGCAGTCAGAGGGGACCTCCTTCCTCTCTATGATTTCTCCGATCAGAAGCCTGACCTGTCGTCCGCTCCCGTACCGATTCTCGAGCGGAGTATTCTGAAACGCTTCGTATCGTCCAATTACGGCACTATCGATTGTGGCAGGGGTTGTCCATTTAATTGCAGTTTCTGCACGATTATTAATGTCCAGGGCCGAAAGATGCGCGTCAGGTCGGCCGAGGCAATTGCTGACGCAATCCGTAAGAACTACGCGGAGAATAAAGTCTCCTTCTATTTCTTCACCGATGACAACTTCGCTCGAAACAAGAATTGGGAGAAGATCCTCGACGCCCTGATTGCTTTGAGGGAAGAGGAGGAAATCCCCGTCGAGTTCATGATGCAGGTGGATGTCTTGTCGCATAAGATCAACGGCTTCATTGAGAAGGCACGCCGGGCAGGCTGCAGCAATGCTTTCATTGGAATGGAAAGTATCAATGACCGCAATCTCAAAGCTGCCGGCAAAGGACAGAACAATGTAGAGGATTATCGAACTCTGATAGACGCCTATCGCAAAGCAGAGATCGCGACCCACGTAGGTTTCATCGTAGGCTTCCCCTTCGACACACCGGAATCACTACGCGAGGATTTGGACAGGCTGGCAAATGAAGTGCAAGTCGATATGGCTTCCTTCTTCGTGCTCATGCCCCTTCCCGGTTCGAGGGACCATCTTGAAATGCACAACAGTGGCACCTATATGGACCCCGACTACAACAAGTATGATTCTCAGCATGTGACGATGGATTTCCCGAATTTCCCGGACGAAGAGAGCCTGCTGAACCAGTACTG
The DNA here is from genome assembly GCA_030614585.1 of Acidobacteriota bacterium. Lineage (GTDB taxonomy): Bacteria > Acidobacteriota > UBA6911 > RPQK01 > JAPXNP01 > JAUWTT01. The sequence continues at coordinate 6,507 of JAUWTT010000159.1, read as the reverse complement.
GGAGGCTTGGGAGAACTTCTACAGTTTCGAAAACATGAGCCGCATTCTCAAGCGAGTTTCCCATCGCAACTACTGGAATCTGTTTCGCAATTTTCTCTGGTACAAGTATGCAGCAGTGATTGAGCGGCGCCATCCAATGATGACCGGTTTTCTAAGATTGAAAGGACGAACGACTCTTCGACCCGGCGTCGCGCCTCTCCCCCGGGCGCAGTACTACGTGAAGCGCTTCAAAGAGTTGAAGGATCAAATGTTTGCCACAGTTCATCTGCTCCTCGAAATGCAACTGTTGTGGCTCGAGAGTCGGAAGAAGAGTCAGGCCGAACAGCGTGTTCTTGACGAACTGCAGCAACTGCGCAGTAATCCCTCCCTCAGAGTGAGACTGGACGAGATCCAGACAGCTTACATCCGCGCCCGCCAGGCTCTCCCCGATCTGCATGTCCCTTCACGATTCAGGTTGTTCCTGAGAAAATGGAGCCCCTTCTCCTCATTCAGTGGGTTCTACTCTGCCGAGGACATCCTTGCCTTCTGGAACCGCAGTCTGCAGGAACTCCAGAGAGGACACATTTTCAGACTCTCCTTCCCATCACTATTCCCGCGACTTTGGCAGGACTTCTGGCTTTCCGTTCATTTTGCCGCCGCATGGATGCGGAAATCAGGAGCCATGTAGGAATGTCAAATGGCAAGTGTCAAATGACAAATGGGGGACGGGGGGACCGGCCTGTCCTCCATAGCTTTAGCGAAGGAGGGTTATCGGTGATCAGTCATCGGTAATCGGTGATCCGACCTGTCGTCCGTAGCTCGAAGAGCGAAGGGGGATGCCGGATGCCGGTAGATTGTCACTTGTCATTTGACATTTGTCATTTGTCATTTCCTAGTGCCCTTGGTGCCTTAGTGGTAAACCCTACTAACCGGCCAACCGATGTACCCGGTTTGAAGTGTTACCCATGTTCCCGGTTCTTCACCATATCCCCGATCACCGATTACCGGTCACCGATCACCGATTACAGGCTTCCAAGGCCTTGATTCAGATCGTCAATCAGATCTTCGACAGCTTCGATCCCCACCGTTAGTCTGATCAGGCTGTCCGAAATGCCGATTGCTTCACGTTCCGCGGCGGGGAGGCCTGAGTGAGACGTGGTTGCCGGGCGGGTAACCAGAGTCTCGACTCCACCCAGGCTTGGAGCCTCGACTGCGATTCTGAGTCCGTCTATAAACCGCCGTGCGCTCTCCACTCCTCCAGCCACCTCGAAACTCAACATCCCTCCGAAACCAGAAAAGAGGCCAGCGGTTCCCGAATCGACGTTGGATCCTGGTAACCCCGGATAATTCACGCTGACGATGCGTGGATGTTCAGCAAGAAACCGGGCAATCTGAGCGGCGCTCTCATTCTGCTGTCTTACCCGAAGGACCAGAGTCTTCAACCCCCTGTCCAACAGGAAACAGGCATGAGGGTCCAGGGAACCTCCGAATCGCAGAAGGCGGCTCCGAACATTGCTCACCATCGCTTCACCTCCGACGACTGCTCCGGCAACAATATCGGAGTGTCCGTTGAGGTACTTCGTACAGCTATGCAGTACGAGGTCGAATCCATGCTCGAGAGGTCGGAAATTCACAGGTGTTGCGAACGTGTTATCGATCATGCTGACCAAACCGTTTCGTGTCGCAAAACCTACCACCGAAACCAGATCTCCGATCTGCATCAGAGGGTTCGAAATGCTCTCCACAAAAATCGCCTTCGTTTCAGGTCGCAGCTTCTCCTGCCAGGAATCAGGGGCGCCTGGATCAATGAAGTCGACTTGAATTCCGAGAGCCGGGAGGTCTCCGGAAACCAGGTCTCTCGTACCTCCATATGTACAGTCCTGAATTAGCAGGTGGTCTCCGGCTGAGAGAATTGAAAGCAGAGCCATGGAGATGGCCGCCATCCCGCTTGCTGTCACCAGCGCGCTTTCACCACCCTCCAGTGCGGCCAGCTTCGTTCCGAGTGCCTCGTGATTCGGTGTATTGCTGAGGCGTATGTACTTCAGATCCTCGTAAGCGGACTGCCCGGAATATAGGTAAGTCGATGACTGAAATATGGGTAACACAACTGCCCCTTTTACCTTGCGTTCTGATCCAGCATGAACGACAGCAGTTTCGATTCTGCGAGCAGAATTCTCCATGGAAGACTCCTTCAAGAAAGAATCCGTTCCGATCTCCGGATTACCGTTGTAATTCGCTTTCTACCTGGCCGAAATCATGGCCTGTGAGCCAGAAGAATCATACCAGCTTTGATCCCGCACATTGGACTTGGCTCGTTTGACGATACCGGCAAATTCGACCAGATACGCATTTGGGGTACCAAAGATCACGGGTGCGTTGCCCAAATCGCAACAGCAGAAGTTCGAAGCTCGAAATTCGAAACAAGCACGAAATCAGAAGGTCTAGATGACTTCAAGTTACTGTTTCTAAATAGCTTATCAACAAGAACCTGTTTCGGTCATTAGATTTTCGAGCTTGAGATTTGTTTCGAATTTCGAGCTTCGAGTTCCGGATTTGGGTGGGCTACCCTTTTCGGCAACACGCCCTTACGCCTCCTCTTCATCGGGCAGTTGAAGCTCGGCCACCGTTGCTCCCCATGAACTGGCGTCAGAAGGGGTTCCGTACTTGAGAACGGCAGGATGGCGGTCAAGGATGCTGCGGACAAGTTGCCTCAAGACACCTTTCCCCTTCCCGTGGATAATGCGAATCTCCGTAATACCTTCCTCGAGACAGCAGTCAATATAGTCCGGCACTAATTCCTTGATCTCGTCGGGTCGGAAAGTGTGCAGGTCAAGAACACCATCAATCGGGATCTCAACTGCTTCTTCAGCCCAGTCACTGTCATCGTTCTTTTGGTTCATGGCATCTGACCCCACGATACTGACTATTGTGGGCAATCAGGGTACTGCTTTTCACACTCAAAGGGAACGGCCTCATCACAGCTTCTGATCGAAGCCACCCCAACTGGACCACGGACTCCGTTTCAGACTGTTGATTTATGCTATAACGATTCATCTAAAGTGAATGACATATTGCTAAGTTGGTTAAGGCAGAGTGACTGAGTCAGGGGAGAGGCTACACAAGCATGACAACAACCAGCGAAATCCGGCAACCGGTGACAGGGGCAGAGGACGTTACTTGGAACCTGGCGGATCTATATGAATGTGAAAGTGATTTGGAGCGGGCTCTCGAGGAAACACGCTCAAGGGCGCAGAACTTTTCCGAGAAGTATAGAGGAAAAGTTGAAAAACTCTCGCCGGACATGTTGGCGGTAGGCCTTAAAGAATTCGAGAGCCTTCAGGACCACTTGGACAGAGCCTACACCTACGCCTTCCTCAACTGGTGTACCAATACCATCGCTCCCGAACGAGGGGCTTTACTACAGAAAGTACGTGAAACCTACACACGAATCGGTCAGACCATCCTCTTTTTCGAGATTGAGTTGCTTCAGATTTCGGAACACGACTTTGAGACTCTATTGGCTGAGCCCTCGGTCAGCCAGTTCCGCCACTACCTTGAAACGCTGGCGCTGCGACGGAACCATGTCCTCACCGAACCTGAGGAACGAATTCTCGCTGAGAAATCCGTTACGGGCCCTGGGGCATGGAGTCGTTTTTTCGATGAGACTCTCGGGGCAGCAACATTCCGTTTCAGAGGCCAGGACCTCTCCGAGCAAGAAATACTGGCTTTGTTTTACCAGCCAGATCGCGCAACGCGTCGTGAGGTGGCTCTCACATTCACCGAGGGATTGCGCGATAATATTCGGGTCCTGACCTATGTCGCAAACACCATTCTTGCCGAAAAAGCTTCTGACGATCGCATTCGCGGATACGAGAACTGGTTAGCAAGCCGCAACCTTTCCAACGAGATTAGCGATGTAGCGGTTAACGCACTGGTTGATTCCGTGACTTCCAGGTTTGATCTGGTTTCGCGCTATTACAACCTCAAGCGCAACCTTCTCGGTTTAGATGAACTGTTCGATTACGACCGGTATGCGCCGATTAACGGAGTCGAATCCAAATACGACTGGGGTAAGGCACGAGGCTTGGTTCTAGAAGCTTATGGCCGCTTCCATCCATTGATGGAGGAGATCGCCCGGAGTTTTTTCGAAAAAAGATGGATCGACGCTGGGGTCACTCCGGGGAAAAGGGGTGGGGCCTTCAGCCATCCTGGCGTCCCTGAAGTCCACCCCTACATCATGATGAATTTCACTGGGAACACCCGTGATGTACAGACTCTAGCTCATGAATTGGGCCATGGAGTTCATCAGTATCTTGCAAGAAAGCAAGGGTCCCTCCAGGCAAACACCCCGTTGACGACCTCCGAGACAGCTTCAGTCTTCGGCGAGATGCTTGTCTTTGAAAGTCTTCTTGAAACGGAATCTGACCCCAGAGCACAACTCTCAATGTTGATGAGCAAGATTGACGATACGATCGCTACGGTCTTTCGTCAGATTGCCATGAACCGCTTTGAGGATAGAGTCCACACGGCCCGAAGAACTGAAGGCGAATTATCCTCGGATCGACTCAGCGAATTCTGGATGGAAAGTCAGCGGGAGATGTTTCAGAACAGTGTGACTCTTGGGGATCACTATTCTCTCTGGTGGAGTTACATACCACATTTTATTCACACCCCGGGTTACGTGTACGCATACGCATTTGGCAACCTGCTGGTCCTAGCCCTTTATTCGATTTACCAATCAAACAAAGGGAACTTCGCTGAGAAATACATACAGTTGCTCGAGGCTGGTGGCTCAGATTGGCCTTACGTGCTGGTTGGTAAGATGGGTGTAGACCTCCAGGACCCCGAGTTCTGGCAACACGGATTAGGTGAAATTGAGACCCTCATCGGCCGCGCTGAGAAACTAGCGAAGGACTGCGAGTAGGAACCGGTTATCGGTTATCGGTAATCGGTGGTGTCGGAAATGGGTGATCGGTAATCGCGCTGAAAACGAGTTGCCACAAAGGACAGAAACGATTCTTGGTGCTCTTGGTGACTTGGTGGTAAATCTTTACCGATCACCGATTACTGATCACCGGTTTCTAGCCGTCGCCATACTTCCGCATTAGGGTCGAAATCAGTATAGCTGTCTCGAGGGACTGCTCATAATTGAGCCTCGGATCAACTTGAGTGAGATAGGCTTTAGACAGATCGCGCTCAGTGAGCCCCCTTGCTCCGCCAATACACTCCGTGACGTTATCCCCAGTGAGTTCGAAATGAACTCCGCCCAAGTACGATCCCATCTCGTGATGGACCTCAAACGCTCTCTCCAACTCGGCAAGGATTCTACGAAAGTCCCTCGTCTTGAGGCCAGATCCTGTTGTTTCTGTGTTGGCGTGCATCGGATCACAGCACCAAAGCACGACTTTCTGCTTCTTCCTCACGACCTCGATCAGCGAAGGAAGATGTAGCGCAACCTGATCCACTCCGTACCGGTGGATCAAAGTAATCCTACCCGGCTCGTTGTTCGGATTTAGTATTTCGAGAAGTTCAATGAGCTCCTCGGGACCCATCGTCCCGTCGATCTTTATACCGATCGGATTCGCGATTCCCCGGAAGAACTCAACATGGGCACCGTCGAGGTCACGAGTACGGTTTCCAATCCAGGGGAAGTGGGCCGCAAGGTCATACCAGCCCTCGCGATGGGGCACTATTCTAGTCTGAGCCTGCTCATAAAACAGATGGAGCCCCTCATGGCTGGTATAGAAATCCACCCGCTCAAATTCGTCCACCTTTCCCTCGAGCATATTCTCAAGGAACTGAAGCGAATCGGAAATCATCTCGACCACGCGGCGATACTCAGCCGCTTGAGGAGAGTGCGCCACGAAATCCAGATCCCAATATTCGGGATGATGCAGGTCAGCGAATCCTCCCTCGACCAGCCCTCGGATGAAATTCAAGGTAAGAGCGGCTCTTTCGTAGCCCCGTAGCATTAGCTCAGGATTCGGAATCCTGTCTTCGGCCGCAAAACCGAAACGATTAATCAGATCTCCACGATAACTGGGCAGTGTCTGTCCGTCGATAGTCTCGTTGTAAGAGGAGCGCGGCTTGGCATACTGGCCTGCGATTCGCCCCACTCGAATCACCGGTTTCCTCGCGCCCGAGACGAGTACGAGACTCATCTGAAGCAGAATCTTCAACTTGTTCGCGATAACCGACGGCCTGCAGTCGTGAAAACTCTCAGAACAGTCGCCACCCTGAAGCAGAAAACGCTTCCCCAGGGCGGCTTCGGCCAATTGAGACTTCAGGGCCTCGACCTCCCAACTCGTCACCAACGGCGGTAAGCTTGTTAACTCCCCCACAATGCGATCGAGTTCGTTGGAATCCGGATACTCCGGCATCTGTAGAATTCGGCAATTTTGCCAGGAAGTTGGCGACCATTCCTTCTGAACCACGTCTTCTTTCACAACTTGGGAGTCTATCAGATCGAGGTATCGTTCAGCATTTGAGGAGTGGCCGGGGACAAATGTCAAATGTCAAATGTCAAAT
>JAUWTT010000190.1 GCA_030614585.1 Acidobacteriota bacterium | reverse complement strand
GTCAATGAGGTTGGCTGAAAAGGACGAGGATCTGGAGAGGGTGAAAAGGAAACTCGCCGAACTCCAGGTCGTGCTGGTTGATAGTTGACCTGATGCCAGGTTCCTTTTCTCAATTGAGAATAGAGAATCCTGAGGTTCTTTCTTGAAACAGTCGGTGGGCAGAACCTGCCCGCCTTTGTTATTGGTTTGCTCATGTTCGGGAAACCTTGCCTTCATGATAGGACGTCGGCACCTCTGACCCTGCCATCGTTTGCCAAGATCAATTTCTGTCTGGAAATCCTGGGCCGGAGAGAAGATGGTTTTCATGAGGTGCGGACACTTCTCCAGACGATAGACCTGCGAGATGAGCTGATCTTTAAGCCCACGGCGGCAGGCGTGGAGCTGAAGATCTCCGGCCGAGCAGTCAATTCGGATGACGAGAACACAGTCTTGCGAGCTGTCGAGCTTTTCTCTAGCCGCTACGGGCTAATGGCGGGTCTGGAAATATCACTGTTTAAACGGATCCCCATTGGGGCGGGTCTGGGTGGAGGATCAAGTAATGCCGCCGTTACTCTGATGGCGTTGGGCCAGTTGACGGGCCGTTGCCTCACTTTAGTGGAATTGTCAGAGATGGCTGCGGAGCTCGGGTCAGATGTACCGTTTTTCTTGGGCGGGGGCCTGGCGTTCGGTTGGGGAAGGGGAGAAAAGACTGAACCCTGGGCCGGGTCGGAACCTGAGGGCGAAGTGCTGCTGGTGTACCCGGGGTTCGAGGTCTCTACAAAGGTTGCTTATGCACAGTTGCAAGCAGCGACTCTAGGGAATTCGGAGTTGTTGACAAGAGGGCACGCTGATACTACAATTCGGCGCTTCCGAGAGGTTCTGGATTCTCGTGATTGGGGTCAATTCCAGAACGATCTGGAGCAACCGTGTTTTGATCGACACCCCGAGCTTCGGAAGGTTGTGGCGATTCTCCAAAACGCTGGTTGCGATTTCGTGGCCATGTCAGGTAGTGGGTCAGCCATATTTGGAATAGGGGCTACTTCTTCTTTGGAGCAGGCCGAAAGAGATTGTGTCAGTCAAAAGGTGGGAGACGTTATCCGGACCCGTCTTGTGTCCGGGAGGGACTATAGGAATAGTTTGGGGAAAGCCGGCTTAGCGCTACCGGATTCTTAGTGCTGCGAGATCCTGCAAGTGAGTGATTGACTGCTGAGGATGAGCGTCAGGTCGCGGTAGTAGGCACCTATCCATTCCAATACGGGCGACGAAGAAGCTGCAAGTAGGGAACTCTATGTCTAACTTTAAGGTATTCTCCGGTTCGGCGAATTTGCCGTTAGCTGAAGAGATCTGTGAACACCTGGGGGCACCCCTCGGCAAGACCAAGCTGAAAAGGTTCAGCGATGGTGAAGTCTGTTTCCAGATCCTCGAAAACGTCCGTGGGCATGATGTCTTCCTGATCCAGCCGACTAGCCCACCGGTCGCCGAGACGCTTGTCGAGCTTCTGGTCATGATCGACGCGTTTAAGCGTGCTTCGGCGAGACGGATCACTGCGGTTCTTCCTTATTACGGCTATGCTCGACAAGACCGGAAAGACAAACCCAGAGTTCCAATTTCCTCTAAATTGGTGGGCGATCTTCTCTCCGCTGCCGGAGCCAACAGACTTTTGACGGTCGATCTCCATGCTGATCAGATTCAAGGGTTTTTCAATGTTCCAGTCGACCATCTCTATGCGACTCCGGTAATCATTGACTACCTCAAAGGGTTGGATTTAGAAAGGCTGGCGGTGGTTTCACCTGACTCGGGTGGAGTCGAACGCGCTAGATTCTACGCGAAATTTCTTAAGGCCAACCTGGCGATCATTGACAAGAGACGTGTTGCGGACAACGAAGCCGTCATTATGAATATCGTCGGTGACGTAGATGGTCGAGATGTCATCATCGTTGATGACCTGATCGACACCGGGGGTACGATCGTGAATGCCACGGAAGAAATGCGATAGAAGGGGGCCCGTCGTCTCTTTGCAGCCGCAACCCACGGGGTTTTTTCAGGTCCTGCCATTGATCGACTCCGGGCATCGGAGTTCGAAGGGGTGCTGGTTACCAACACCATTCCTTTGGCTGAGGAGAAACGGATATCGAAGATTAAGGTGCTTACTGTTGCACCTTTGCTGGCTGAGGCGATCCGGTCCATCCATGAGGAGACTTCAGTCAGCCGGTTGTTCGTCCAACTGGAAAAGTAGAAGAAGGGACAGTCTCCGGCAGCAGGGTTCGTCGGAACCGTCGATGCAGTCTTTCGAGTTGCGTTGCAGCACGTTGGTTGCACCGATCCAATCTTGGTACAATAGCTGCCTTTTGCTGGTTTAGGCTTGGTTTAGGAGTTAGTCAGAAATGTCTGAGGTTATAGTCAAAGCGGAAGAGCGAAAAGAGTTTGGTAAGAATGCCAGCAGGCGGCTTCGGGTCGAGGGGAAGATCCCGGCTGTTGTTTACGGTCGTGGCTTTGAATGCGCCAGTGTGGTCGTCGATTCCGCCGATGTTATCCAGATACTGCTTTCTGATTCGGGGCGAAACACGATTTTTGAACTGGAAACTGACAGTGGTCTCAAAGATGTCCTGATCAAAGATCTTCAGGTGGATCCAGTCAAGGGATCTCTTGTACACGCGGATTTTCTTTGTATTGCGAAAGATCAGGTCATGGAGTTTCAGGTCCCGGTTGAACCGACAGGGGAGGCTGAAGGCGTTAAGACTCACGGTGGCATTCTCGAAGTTGTCCTTCGAGAAATCAGTGTTGAGTGCTTGCCCATGGATGTTCCCGATCAGATCCAGGTTGATGTCACCGATGTGGATGTCGGGGGAGCGATTCGCGTCTCCGAGTTGGAGATTGTATCGAGCAAGGTCAAGGTTCTTTCTGACCCGAAATTGGTTGTGCTAACGGTGCTTCCGCCCAGGGTCGAAGAGGAGCCTGAAGTGGTAGTGGAAGAGGAAGAGGCTCTCGAGCCGGAAGTGATCGGGAAGGGTAAGGCTGAGGAAGAGCAGGCTGAAGGAGCGGAAGCCCCCAAGGAGCCTGGTGAGACTAAAGAGTAGTTGTGGGTTCTCCCATGGCTGTTATGAGCGTTCGGCAGGTCTGGGTTGTACCTGATTGTTGGCTTAGGTAATCCTGGGTTCTGGTATCGAAAAACCAGACATAATGTGGGGTTCATGCTGCTGGATCGTCTTGCGGAACGATCTGGAGTCAAATTTGGCTTGCGCGGATCTTCTCTGGTCTGTGAAGTAACTCTCGCCGGTGAAAAGGTGCTTCTCGCCAAACCCCAAACGTACATGAATTTGAGTGGGCAGGCAGTCCGGGACTTGGTGCAGTTTTACGGTATCGATCTCTCGGAATGTGTGATCGCATATGACGAAGTGGCCTTGCCGCTTGGCAAGATCAGGTTACGGGCCTCTGGAAGTTCTGGCGGGCATAAAGGGATCCAATCTGTAATTGACCGCCTGGGTACTCAGGAGATTGCTCGATTGCGGATTGGGATCGCTGGGGACGAGGAGATCGACGATCTTTCAGAATACGTTTTGGGCAGATTCCGTCGAAAAGATTATGCACTTCTCGATGAAACCCTTGAATATTGTATGCCCGTTGTAGATGCTTGGATCTCCGATGGAGTCCAGCAGACTATGGCGCGATTTAACTAGGCGTGTGCAGCTTTCCAAGTGAGATTGCTGGGGATGAGCCGGGCTTTCGAAATGGCTGACGGAAACTCTCGCGGGAGGTAACGACTCGACTGCGTAGCCGATTAGACCATGTTGCTTATTAAATTCTTAGGAGGAGAGGGCGAAGGAGGGTTCAGCTGATGACAGGTATTGCGTACTGGTTTCCTGTAATTGGTGTGGTCGGACTGCTTGCGGCAGCGCTGATCTATTTCTTTATCAAGAGGATGGAGGTTACGAATCCGACGATGGTGGAGATCTCCGAGGCCATTCATGATGGCGCAATGGTGTTCCTCCGCCGAGAATATACGATTCTGGCGGGATTTGTTCTGGTTGTATTCCTGATTCTGAGCTTTCTCATTTCGCCTCTAACCGGGGCAGCCTTCCTGGTTGGAGCCTGTAGCAGCATGCTTGCTGGTTTCCTGGGTATGAAAGCTGCAACTCGGGCAAACGTTAGGACGACTCATGCGGCAAATGAGTCAGGGATTGGTGCGGCTCTGAGCGTCGCTTTTGCTGGAGGCGCTGTCATGGGTTTGTCGGTCGCAAGTCTTGGCTTGATCGGCGTTGGCATAGCCTTTCTTCTGTATCTGAATGGAGTGCTTGAGCCGTCTCACATCACTGGTTTTGCCATGGGTGCCAGCTCGATCGCCTTGTTTGCCAGGGTGGGCGGCGGAATCTTCACGAAGTCGGCAGACGTGGGTGCTGATCTTGTCGGAAAGGTGGAAGTCGGGATTCCAGAAGACGACCCGAGGAATCCAGCCACCATCGCTGACAACGTCGGCGACTGTGTAGGTGACACGGCAGGAATGGGTGCCGATATTTTTGAGAGCTATGTCGGGTCCATTATTGCTACGATTGCCATCGCTGCAGTAGGTTCGTCCAAAATCCTGAATATCACTCCGGAGAATAAAGTGCTCTATATGGGACTCCCGATTCTCCTGGTAAGTATCGGGCTGATCGCTTCATTGATTGGAGTGGCCTCTATTCGAGTTCTTCGGGGCCTGAGCCCGGCGACCGCCCTGCGCACTTCGACCATCTTGAGCGCGGTGCTGATGATTGCGGGTGCTTTGCTGGCTATCAATGGTTTGGGACTTGAACTGGGGATCTTCTGGGCCATATTCATGGGTACGCTCGCTGGAATCGTAATCGGGTTACTCACCGAATGGTATACCGGTGGCGCCCCGATTCGGAGGATCGCGGATTCCTGTAAGACCGGTGCGGCCACGAACATCATCTCCGGTCTGGCTGTCGGGATGCAGTCCACTGCTGCTCCGGTCATCATGATAGCGGCGACGATTCTTGTGGCCTACAACTTTGCAGGGCTCTACGGAATCGGTATCGCAGCAGTAGGGATGCTCGGCACCGTCGGGATCACCATGTCGGTTGATGGTTATGGACCTATCGCCGATAACGCAGGCGGAATCTCGGAGATGAGTGGATTGGGGCCGGAAACCAGGAAGATCACGGACAGCCTGGACGCGCTGGGAAACACAACCGACGCAATGGGAAAGGGTTTTGCAATTGGATCAGCTGCCCTGACAGCTCTTGCACTCTTTTCGGCTTATGCGAAAACGGTCGGGTTGGAAACGATCAACTTGATTGAACCAAGTGTAACGGTCGGGTTGCTGATCGGCGGAATCTTACCGTTCTTCCTTGGCGACTTAACGATGTCTGCTGTAGGTCGAGCGGCTTTCCAAATGGTCGAAGAGGTGAGGAGACAATTCAGGGAAATTGACGGCCTGATGGAAGGGACGGCGAAGCCGGACACGGCCAGGTGCGTTGACATCTCCACCACTGCGGCTCTCAAGGAAATGATTCTGCCAGGCATCGTCGCAGTTGCCAGCCCCGTGGTTATCGGCCTTACGCTTGGGCCTGAGACTCTGGGTGGAATGCTCGCCGGGGCCACCCTCACCGGCGTGTTACTCGCACTGTTCATGGCAAACTCAGGCGGTGCCTGGGACAATGCGAAAAAGTTGATAGAGAATGGTTACCTTGGTGGAAAGGGGTCTGATGCCCACAAGGCAGCCGTAGTCGGGGACACTGTGGGTGATCCGTTCAAGGATACGAGCGGACCTTCGATGAATATCTTGATCAAGCTCATGTCGATTGTCGCCCTGGTGATTGCCCCAATACTGATCTGACGAACCGAAAAGGAGCGGGAAAGGAGCGGGATGAAAAGGGCTCTTGGTACCGTTCCTTAGCAGCAAGAGGTTTATGGTAACATTACACGTTTCAAATTCAGGAGAGTGAGACCATGAGACGATACGAACTTGTATTCGTTCTCGCTCCCACGCTCACCGAGGAAGAGGTTGACGAACAGGTCGACATGTATTCCAAGGTTGCTGTTGATATGGGGGCCGAAGTTGCCGACGTAGATAAGTGGGGCAAACGACGCCTCGCGTTCCCGGTGCAGAAGCACAAAGACGGGTACTACACCGTGCTGACCCTTGATGAAGAGGGTGGCGTGGCAATAGCAGAGCTGGAGCGGAGATTTAAGGTAAGTGACGCGGTTATCCGATTCCTGGCCGTTCGGATTGACGAAGAACTGAAACGGGTTCGGAAGTTCGAAACCCGGAAAGAGGCTCGGCAGAAGAGACGAAGCCGGGCAGCACGTTCAACTGAGCAGCCAGTCGCGAAAGAAGAACCGGAGACCGATAAGGAGTAGCTTCAGATGATCAAGCGCAAGAAGTTCTGCAAACTGTGCATTGGCAAGTACCATTATGATTACAAGGACGCAAGGTTCTTGAGTCAGTTTCTAAGTGATAATGGGAGAATTATTCCGCGCCGGATTACGGGAGCCTGTGCTCCTTGCCAGCGGAAGATCACCACGGCGGTCAAGCGTGCTCGCCACCTGGCATTATTGCCGTACGTGAGACGCTAACTCGAAGCGAGGTCTATTTCGATGAAAGTCATTTTGATTGATGACGTCTATGGACTGGGGCGGCGTGGTGAATTGGCGAACGTCGCTGATGGGTACGGACGTAACTACCTCATCCCAAAAAAGCTGGCGGTTGTGGCAACGCCCGGCAACTTGAACATGGTTGAGGAACAGCGCGTTTCCCTGGCTAAGAAAGAATCCAAGTACGTCGAAGAAGCGGAGTTGCTGGCCCAGGAATTGGGGCAGGTGCACATCATAATCAGCCGAAAGGCAGGGGATACCGGGGTTCTCTTCGGCTCCGTGACTTCCAAGGATTTGGAAGAAGTCCTGTCGGCTAACGGGATCAACCTTGATCGCCGCAAGATCCTGCTGAAACAGCCTATCAAGAATATCGGCAACTATCGCGTAGAGGCGAGACCACACAATGATGTGGAGACGACGCTTCTGATTTCTGTAACCCAGGAGGGTGATGAGCCCGTAGCGCGCACCATGCCCCGCGGTGAAGATAGTGATGCCGTCGTGCAGGAAGTGGAAGCCAGGGTTGCGGAGATTGAAACGCTCTCTAGCGCCGCCAGTGCCGAAGAAGGCGCCGAGTAAGTCTCTCGGGCGACATACTGTCCCTGTCGAACTTCGGACTTCGGACTTGGTTCCGGCTGTCGGATTTCCGACGGTGTGTTTCAGAATCCTCGGGTTGGTGGACTATGAAGCGCGTGGGTTGACCCGTATAATGAGTGTTCCGCATGGCGACTGGTGACATCACTCTTGAAAAATCTCTACCTCATAGCCTCGAAGCCGAAAGAGCGGTTCTAGGCGCAATCCTCCTCGACAACCAGGTCTTTGATC
>JAUWTT010000235.1 GCA_030614585.1 Acidobacteriota bacterium | reverse complement strand
CCTCAACAAAGGGACCTACCACCAAGAAGATGTCAGCCTGTGAAAGGGACAATCCCTAATGGATCACCGATCACCGATCACCGATCACCGATCACCGATCACCGATCACCGATAACCGATAACCGATAACCGATAACCGCCCCCAGCTCCTAGTCTCCCCTGACCAGTGTTACTTCTGTGATCTCAGGAGGGCAGTTAAGTCGGATGGGTACGGTGACTCCAATCCCTCGATTCGTGTAGAGCCAGGTGTTCTTCACCCGGTAAAGCCCCTGATCATACTTACGTCCGAGGGGGGGGCAGAAAGGAGAACCAAAGCCTGGGAAGCGAACCTGCCCACCGTGGCTGTGCCCCGATAACTGCAGCGCCACCCGACCGTCGGCAGCAAATCCATCGGCCAGGTCTGGTTCATGGGCAAGGAGAAATACCGGAACATCGGAAGGCCGTGAGGTCAAAGCCGCATTGAGATCGGGATGCCCTGCCCATCCGTCATCCACACCAGCAAGAAAGAACCGTTCACTCTGATGACTCAGCGTAAGTCCTTCGTTGACCAGGACCTTGAGCCCTGATCGCTCAAGAGCTTCTGCAACCGTTGGGGCTCCTTGCCAAATGTCATGGTTTCCAAGGATGGAGAAGATTCCATGTTTCGCATTGATCTTGGCCAGCGCGGGCGCCAGGTCAAAAACGGCTTCGACTTCTCTTAAAACGAAGTCGCCGAGGAGAACCACCAAATCTGCTTTGAATGAGGACGCTACCGAGACAACCTCTTCGATGAACTCAAGGGAAGTGTGCTCTGAGATATGAAAATCACTTAACAGGACAATTCGAAAACCTTCCAAACCGGCCGGAAGACCGTCGAGGGGAATTCGAACCGACTCTATGTCAAGCATTCGGGTCTCGAAGCGAGTTCCATAGATGCTTCCTCCGATGCCGGCAAGGACGGTTCCAAGGGTGAGAGTCCCGCCAGTTCGCAGGAATCGGCGTCGGTTAATCTCCATGAGCTTTGCGAGGATTATATCCTTAGCAAGGCATTCAGGTTGTTTTTGTGAAGCCGAGTCCCTCAAACTGTTGATACAGCGCCTCGACTGGATTCGTCATTCTGTGTGGGGCGTCGAAACCACGAAAGCGGCTGCTGATAAGGTGTTAGACTGATTCTGGAAAGGTATTCGCACGGAGAATTCTATGAAAACAAGATGTTCCTGGGCCAAGAGAATCTGTTTGGGGTGGGGGTTAACCCTAATCTTCTTCACGCCGTCTCTGGTGGGAATCCCTCCAGATTTCATTCGAGAGCACTACGTAAAGCACGAGTACCGGATACTGATGCGAGATGGGGTTCGGCTGTTCACCCAGGTCTATGTTCCTAAAGACAAGACTCGGACTTATCCTTTCATTCTCAAACGCACTCCGTATGGAGTTAACCCGTACGGTCGCGACCAGTACGTCAGCAATCCTGGAGTTCAAAGTAGCCGATACTTTGAAGAAGGGTACATTGTGGGTTATCAGGATGTGCGGGGGCGCTACATGTCGGAAGGAGAATTCCTGCATATCCGGCCCATCATCGAAGAAAGACGTGGACCCAAGGACATTGATGAGACCACGGATACCTACGATACGGTCGATTGGCTGATCAAGAACATTCCGAACAACAACGGGAAAGTCGGGATCAGCGGCATCTCCTATCCTGGTTTTTATGCGTCGATGGGAACGATCGCCGCGCACCCTGCCGTCAAGGCCACTTCTCCTCAAGCGCCGGTTTCGAAGTGGATGGCCGGAGATGACTGGTATCACAACGGAGCATTCCTTCTGTCTCACGCGTTTGCCTGGCTGGCACGAAACGGCTTTCCTCGCCTTGAACCGACCGAGCACGAGGGACGTGACTTCGAGTACTGGACTCCGGATGGGTACGAGTTCTTCCAGGATGCAGGGCCGCTTCCTGCGGTGAACGAGCGTTACCTGAAGGGTCAAGTGCATTTCTGGAATCAATTGATGACGCATGGGACGTGGGACGAGTACTGGCAAGCTCGTAACGTGCTCCCGCGTCTAAAGGATATTCAACCTGCGGTCCTGGTGGTGGGAGGATGGTTTGATACCGAAAACCTGTTCGGAGCATTGAGGACCTACGAGGCGATCGAAAAGCAGAACCCGGAAGCCCACAACATGCTGGTGATGGGTCCCTGGTCCCATGGACAGTGGAACCAGAATGATGGGCATTGGCTGGGAGATATCGACTTTGGCTCTCGGACTTCGGAGTTCTATACGGAGTTCGTCGAGTTACCTTTTTTCAACTTCCATTTGAAAGGGCAGGGCACTCCGGATCTTGCTGAGGCGATTGTATTTGAGACTGGGGCGAATGTGTGGCGCTATCTCGACAGTTGGCCTCCAGCTCATCGGAAGACGAGCAGACTGTATCTTCGTGACGGTGAGCGCCTTTCGTTTGAGCCACCAGAGCGAACAGAGACAGGGTTCGATGAATACGTCAGTGATCCCGCAAAGCCCGTTCCTTACACGGGGAAGACGAATCACTGGTATGACGAATCCTTCATGTTAGAGGATCAACGGTTTGCCGGTCGTAGACCCGATGTCCTGAGTTACTCGACTGAGGTACTTGAAGAAGATGTCCGAGTGGCAGGGCCGCTGACTGTTTCGTTTTATGTCTCGACTTCCGGGACGGACTCGGACTGGGTTGTAAAAGTTATCGACGTCTTTCCATCTGACACCGCGAACCCGGTTTCGAACCCGAGAGAAGTCGAGTTGGGGGGATACCAGATGCTGGTGAGGGGAGATGTTCTTCGTGGCAAGTTTCGTAACAGCCTGGCAGCGCCCGAGCCTTTTGCGCCCGGGGAAGTCACCAAGATCCAGTTTGACTTGCAGGATGTCTTCCACACTTTCAAAAAGAATCACCAAATCATGATTCAGGTGCAAAGTACCTGGTTTCCCATGATAGACCTCAATCCACAGAAACTGGTGGACATATACAAGGCTGGCCCCGAGGACTTTCAGAAAGCAGTTCAGCGCGTGTTCCACTCAGGAGAGTTCTCGTCGTCTCTGGAGTTTGGGATCGTGGGGAATCGGTAATCGGTGACCGGTGATCGGTAATCGGTTATCCGTAATCGGTACCTACCCCCGTCAAGAAGATTTACCACCCAGGGTACCAAGCCATCCTGTGACCGACTCGCTAACCCCACTTACTTGCCGTTTACCGTTTACCGATCACCGATTACCCACGCTCCCAGCTCCCAAGTTCGAATCTAGTTGGTCGCGATCAACCTTTTATGCTAATTTGGAGTTAAACAGTGATACTGGAAGTCGCCTGTTGGGGCGGCTTGCCAGGTGCGATAGATCCAATCACTTTGTCAAAAGGTTAGAGGTGCCTGATTATGTTAGATCTCCTCAAGAAAACATACTTGGTAGGGCTGGGATTCGCGAGCCTGACTCGTGAGAAGGTCGATGAAGTCGTTGACGAACTGGTGAAGAAGGGTGAGGTGGCTGAGAAGGACCGTAAGCAGGTCTTCGAAGACCTCATGGCCAGAGCGAGGGACGAGCAGCAGAAGTTTTCGCAATCGGTTAAGGAGACCGTCCAGAAGGTCATGCGAGAGGTTGGGGGTCCGAGCCGGCAAGCTTTTGAAGATCTGGTGAAGCGAGTGGATGATCTCGAAGGCCACAGCCACTCCTCGGAGGACTCAGAGTCAGAGAATGATTCATCCTCTAAGAACTCTTAGAACCTATGGCCGGTTGAAGCGATATCGAGAAGTTGCCCTTATCCTTCTCAAGTACGGCTTCGACGACATCTCGTTCCGAATCTTTCCCGAAACGTCGTTTTGGCGGAGCCTGCGGTTCAGGCGGCGCAAGAGACAGTCCAACATTCCGACTCCGAGGCGCCTCAGGTTGGCTCTGGCAGATCTGGGTCCCACCTTTGTGAAGCTTGGCCAATTGTTGAGCACTCGGCCGGATATCCTTCCTGAAGAATACATTTCCGAGTTGGAACTGCTCCAGGACCAAGTTCAGGCGTTCCCGTATGAAGAGGTATGCCGAATCTGCCTGGATGAGTTTGAGAAGCAGCCTGAAGATCTGTTTGGTTCGATTGACTCGACGCCGCTGGCGTCGGCTTCGATTGCCCAGGTGCACAGGGCAGTCACCAATTCTGGTGAGGTTGTAGCGGTCAAGGTCCAGCGGCCGGGAATCCAGCGTCGCATTGAAGCCGACTTGGCGATTCTCGACGAACTTGCCGGGTTGCTTGAGCGGCAGGTCCCGGAACTGCGGTGGTTTCGTCCACGGGAAATCCTCGCTCAGTTCGCGAACAGTATTCGGAGGGAGCTTGACTTTGTGGCCGAAGCACAGGCATTGGAGCGCTTCCGCTCGAATTTCGCCAACGATGAAACCCGGGTCATTCCGAAGGTCCACTGGGAACTGTCGAGCAGGCGGATTTTGACGACTGAATTCATCGATGGTGTCAAGGTCAACAACCTCGAGGAACTGGATGCGAGAGGTTATGACCGCAAGGCCATCGCGCGTAACGGTGCGCGTGCGGTGCTCAGAGAAGTCTTCGAACATCGCCTCTTTCATGCGGATCCCCATCCTGGAAATGTTTTCGTGCTCGATGGCAACGTGATTGCGACCGTGGATTTCGGAATCGTGGGACGACTGGACGAAGAGACGGCGGAGTCCCTGGGTGGACTTCTGTCGGCTGTCGTGAATCGTGACGCGAATGCTATCGCAAGGATATTCAAGCGGATGGAAATGCTGCCGGAAGATGTCGATGAGCCTCTGCTCAAGTTCGACATTCTCGAATTCGTTGACCGCTATCACGGTCTACCACTGGATCGAATTGACGCAGAGCAACTTATTCGAGAATCGCTGCGGACTTTGCGCCGCCATCGCATTATCCTGCCTGTGAATCTGGCCATGGTGGGTCGAATGCTGGCGATCACTTCCGGGGTAGGCAGGAAGCTGGATCCCGGGTTTGACATCGTCGCTGAGGCCAAACCCTTCGTCCAATCCTTCATCGCCAGGCGCTTTGATCCTCGCCGAAAGGTACGGAATCTGGTTGGTTCGTTACAGGCATATCAAGAGGTCCTGGCCGCCCTGCCTGAGGATCTTGAAGATATCGTGGCGAAGGTCAAGAAGGGCAAGATGGTTGTTTCACTTCATCATGAGGGTCTTGCCCATCTCACTCTTGAGATGGATCGATCGTCGAACCGATTGGCCTTCGGAATGATCATTGCAGCACTGATCGTAGGCTCTTCCTTCGTCCTGCAGTTGGACAGGGGACCTATGATCTTCGGGTTTTCGGCCTTTGGACTCGCGGGTTTTCTGATTGCGGGTCTCCTGGGACTCTGGCTGGTTCTGGCAATCGTTCGCTCAGGGAGGATTTGATCGCGTTCTTGCTGCGGTCAATTGTGGGGTTCGAGCTCTGATGTTGCCGGGCCTTGAGCTTCCATAAGTACTTCTGCCATCTTGAGCGCCTCCTTAGCATCCTCGCGTAGTTCGGAAGAGAGCGCTTTGTCAGATAATTCTTTGAAGATTTCGGCCGCCCGGGAAAAGGCGCGAATTCCGAAGTATCCGAGCGCCAGTGAGAACCTGGTCTCTTCTGCGAGCGCGCGGTCAGCCGGAGTCAAGCGGTTCTGAAGATCTTTTAGAATTGTGATCGCGCCTTCCGGATGTCCTGATGCCAGGAGATAGTCACCTCGCCGTTTGAGGGCTCGAGAGTCATCTACTTCGTCCCGTTGCGCCAGATAGTCCGAGTAGTCGCTTTGGGCTGCGGTGAGCCGGCGCAGGAGGACTATTCTCTTAGTTCTGCCCACCGATTTCATGATGACGTTACCTTTGTCATCGAGGACGAGCGTTGTGGGGAGAGTACGGATTTGATGGCGACGAGCCAGTTCTGTTTCCACCTCGAAGTTGATTCGTACTTTCACAAATTGAGAGAGGACGCGTTGGAACTCATGGGTCTCGAACTCTATCTCCAAGTCCTTGCAGTAGTGACACTGTGCAGCCCAGTACTCGACGAAAACCGGTTTGCCCGATGCTTCTGAAGCCCTAAGTGCTTCTGGTAGCGAGTTGCCCCATTCCGGTTGCCGAGGGCCTGCTCGGAATGAACCTACTGTAAGACTGAGAGTGATCAAAAACGTGATGAAATTGACTCGCATGTTTCCAATCTGTGATCCGAGGAACGATCGAGTTAACGTCCAAGATAACATATAGGGGGCCACACAAAGCTTCAGAATGGTGGCCGGTAACTGTTTCACTTCACAGTTTGTGTTCGCCCAGTAGTGTCTTGAGCAAAAGTTTGGCAAGCAACAAAAGGCTCGCAGGCCCGATTCCCCAGAACTTTTCTGATTGCGTAACGGTCAGGGCCGAGTTAATATAAAGAGCAAAAGCTAACTGTGCCTTCCTGAGGCCTTAGGGGGAGAGGTGGTAGGTGAGACGATCTCTCATTACCGTGTCGAGGAGAAACTTGGCAGCGGTGGGATGGGAGAAGTATACAGGGCTGTCGATACGAAACTCAAGCGCCAGGTGGCAATCAAGCGCTTGCACGCAGACCT
>JAUWTT010000474.1 GCA_030614585.1 Acidobacteriota bacterium | reverse complement strand
GAATTGGGTGTGACGGCGGCAATGACCAATCAGCACCTGAGAATCCTGAATCGCCCCAGTACACGATCCCGACCGTCGTGAAGCTGATCGGCGTTCAGTGGTTCAACAGAATGGAGGTTGGCATCCAGCGCTTCGCCGAGGAGACGGGCCATAACACCTTCATTCTGGGTCCACCACGTTCCGACGCTGCCCTGCAGGTGCAGATCCTGGAGGATTTGATAGCCCAGGATGTCGATGCGATTTCGGTGGTCCCGTTTTCTCCTGAAACACTCGAGCCAGTGTTACAACGCGCGATGGCGGAAGGGATCGTCATTATCACTCATGAAGCCTCAAACCAGAAGAATTTCAATTACGATCTAGAGGCATTTGACAATGCCGAGTATGGAGCCCACCTGATGGACTCTTTGGCCGAGTGTATGGGTGAAGAGGGAGAGTATGCGGTTTTCGTGGGCAGCCTGACTTCGAGGACGCACAACGAGTGGATAGACGCGGCTGTTGCACGACAGCGGGAGGCCTATCCGAACATGCGTCTTGCCGGTTCGAAGAATGAATCATATGACAATCAGCAGAATGCCTATGCAAAAACTGGAGAACTGTTCCGTAAGTACCCGAAGTTGAAGGGCTTTTTGGGGAGCGCCTCTACCGACGTTGCCGGAATAGGCCTTGCTGTCGAGGAGAGAGGACTCGAGGAAAGGACCTGTGTTTTTGGGACCAGCCTCCCCTCGGTCTCCAGTCAGTATCTCACCACCGGGGCGGTTGATATGATCAGTTTCTGGGATCCAGCCGATGCAGGTTACGTCATGAATCTGTTGGCCTTGCGGACTCTTCAAGGTGAAACTGTGGAAACTGGCGATGATCTGGGTGTGCGGGGCTATCAGAATGTCACCCGGCGGGATTCAGTCGTTTATGGCCAAGCCTGGGTGGATGTGACTCGCGACAACCTGGGAGACTACGACTTCTGACTTTCCCGGCTGCATGAACACAACTCAGAATGAACGATTTTGAATCCCAATCCCCGGAATTGATCAGGGTGGACGGCCTTGCCAAAGCTTTTTCAGGGGTACAGGCTTTGGCGGACGTTTCGCTTTCGATCGCCTGCGGTGAGATCCATGGCCTGGTTGGCGAGAATGGTTCGGGCAAATCGACGCTGATCAAAATCATTGCCGGCGTTCTTGAGCCCGATCGTGGGTCATTGTTTATCCAGGGCGAACGCTTGAGTCACCTCCAGCCGATTACCGCCATCAGACTGGGAATCCAGGTGATCTATCAAGACTTTTCCCTTTTCCCAAATCTTACGATCGAGGAGAATATTGCGCTCAATTCTGAGCTTGCACAAAACCAGACCCTGATCAGTCGCACACGCATGCGTAAGGTGGCGAAGGGTGCGCTCGACGAGCTGGGGATTCACTTGGATCTGGGAGTGAGAGTCGAAGAGATCCCTGTGTCCCAGTGGCAATTGGTAGCCATCTCGAGGGCACTTGTGCAAGGAGCACGCCTCATCATTATGGATGAGCCCACGACGACGTTGACGCGCAGGGAAGTGCAAGCACTACTGGAAGTGATCAGGAGGTTGAAGGCCTCGGGAGTCGCGACGCTTTTTGTCAACCACAAACTGAATGAAGTCTGTGAGCTTGCCGACCGCATATCGGTTCTTCGGAACGGGAGGATTACGGCGAGTTTGGAACCGACCGAGTTCAATCCGGCAAGCATAATGGAATGCATGACAGGTCGGCGTCCGGCACCTCGGGCGGAATCTGCAGGCCGGCCCAAATCCGGCTCTCCGTTATTGAAGGTACAGAACTTGTCTCGGGCGGATGCCTACTCTGATATCAATTTTGAACTCCACCCCGGCGAGATTCTGGGGCTCACTGGGCTTCTTGGGTCAGGCCAAACGGAGCTTGCCCTCGGCATCTTCGGTCTGCTCCCTTTTGAGTCGGGGAGTGTTTCCATTAAGGGTGATGAGGTTCCAATCCGAGACGTATCCGCCGCACTTGAACACGGCATCGCCTATGTCCCCGAAGACCGATTGAGGGAGGGTCTATTCCTCGAACATTCGACGGCCAGGAACCTTGCTGTGACCATGGTCGACCAGCTTGCTGAACGGTTTTCAGTTCTGAGTTCCAGGGCCGTAAGTGAAATGGCTTCCGAGTGGATTGAGAGGTTGGGGATTAACACCCCGTCATTGGAGTTACCTGTGCAATCGCTTTCCGGTGGAAATCAGCAACGGGTAGTCATTGGTAGATGGCTGGCAACCTCCCCTGAAATACTGATTATGAACAACCCGACCGCCGGCGTGGATGTGGGTTCCAAATATGACATTCACCAACTGCTTCGGAGCCTCGTCGAGAATCAAAAGGGGGTCCTTCTGATCTCGGATGACTTGCCGGAGCTTCTGGAAAACTGCGATCGGATACTCGTTATGGGGCAGGGGAGACTAGTCCGGGAATTCACGGTTGAGAATACTGACGAAGACGAGCTGTCTCGAGAAATCCTTGCGGGGGGTGGGTCGGCTGTATGACCTTCAAAGGAAAGCAGCAAGAGATTCTGCTGGTGATGGTCATCAGCCTTTTCTCATTGTTTGTCGGAGTCACGAATGATGCTTTCTTTAGCTTGGACAACCTGTTCGACCTGCTTCGTGGCTCAATTGTCATAGGAATTCTGGCCATAGGGGTATTTGTTGTACTGGCCTCTGGAGGAATAGACGTTTCTTTTGCCGCCATTGCAACGTTTTGTTTTTATGCCACCACCAAGATTCTGCTTTTCCTGGGCGGGGACGGAAACATTGTCCTGGCGTTTCTACTTTCGAGTTTACTTGGTTTAACTTTAGGGTCTGTCAACGCAGTTTTTGTCTCATTCCTGCGATTGCCTACCCTAATCGTTACACTGGGAACCTTGAGTCTTTTCCGAGGCTTGATGCTGACCTTCGTCGGTAGTGACTACATTGCCGTCCTGCCGGCAAGTCTGGTGGCCTTTTCGAGAATGGACCTGTTCCAGGGAACCACCAGTGACGGCGTGATATACCGACTCCCACTGGCGTTTCTGCTCTTGCCTGCCATCGCCATCGTCAGCTCCTTGATGCTGAATAGAACGATTTGGGGTAGGGGAGTCTTTGCCATGGGGGGCTCGTTCGAGTCAGCTATCAGGTCAGGATTCCCAACGAAGACGCTGCACTTCTTTGTTTACGGTTATGTTGGAGTTCTTTCAGGTATCGCAGGACTTGTGCACGCAACTCTTAGCAGGATGGCTAACCCGTTTGATCTCGCCGGGATTGAGTTGAACGTAATCGCTGCTGTGGTCTTAGGCGGAGCAAGAATCAGTGGAGGGTACGGATCTGTGGGAGGGACGCTCCTTGGAGTGGCTTTGATAGTCATAATCAACAACAGTTTGATTCTGCTCGGAGTGCCTTCCTTCTGGCAGAAGGTGGTAGTAGGTATTCTGATCCTCGTGGGAACCGGCCTGACTGCGGTTCAGTCGAGGCGAAAAAGGGATGTTCTGTCATGGTCAAACTGAGTGTCCCCAAAGTTCCCAGAGTCCAGGATACACATCTTTCTCTGCTTCTCGTCATCACGGTTGCTATTTTCCTGGGTATGTCAGTCCTGAAACCCGAAGTGTTTCTCAGCGTGAACAATCTTCGGGCCATGTCCTTTCAGTTGCCGGAGTTTGCCCTTCTGTCCCTGGCTATCTCGGTCACAATGCTTACCGGAGGAATCGACCTTTCGATTGTGGGTACGGCGGTTCTTTCGGCGACCGTGGGTGTTTTATTCCTGGACAGTGGATTGGCCGGGGACTCAGACATTGTCGCTGCAGGCGCCGCCATTCTCATTTCTTTGGTCACCGGTGCGATTTGTGGGTTCTTTAACGGAACGCTCATCACCCGTGTGCGAATCTCTCCTATCCTTGCGACTTTGGGGACCATGCAGCTTTTTACAGGCCTGACTGTGGTTCTGACTGGAGGGACCTCACTTTTCGGGTTCTCGGACTATTACTTGTTTCTGGGGAACGGGTCAATAG
>JAUWTT010000412.1 GCA_030614585.1 Acidobacteriota bacterium | reverse complement strand
TCTGACGGAACGATCGAGTCTGAAGCTGGGCGGCGGTCCAGTGATGGGGATGTACACGTTTCACGGTCGAGGCACACTCAACGGGACGATACCTCACCCCGCACTGGTCAGGCTCTTTCAGGAAGCAGCGCGATCCGGGAGCATCCCTCTTCAGCGCAGTGCCAATCTAGGATCTTTGACCGATTCCTCTTACGTTCAGTTGGTCAATTCCGGAGTTCCTTGTATAGATCTTGGCTTTGCCACCCGCTATACGCACACTCCTGTGGAAGTCTGCGACCTGGCGGATTTGGAGGCACTCTACTCTCTCCTGGTCGCCGGTCTCTCCTCTGTTGGACCTGATTTTGACTTCTCCAGAAGG
Organism: Acidobacteriota bacterium; assembly: GCA_030614585.1. Lineage (GTDB taxonomy): Bacteria > Acidobacteriota > UBA6911 > RPQK01 > JAPXNP01 > JAUWTT01. The sequence goes on along the minus strand of JAUWTT010000412.1, from coordinate 4,183 downwards.
CCCGTTCCAACAAGCCCGGGGAGTGAGTGAATTGGGTGACGAATACCTGCTCGGGATCGACATCGGGACCTATGAGTCAAAAGGAGTCTTGGCTCGGGTCGATGGACAAGTGGTCGGGATGTGTGCCAAACCACACGATCTAATATCGACTCAACCCGGGTGGTTTGAGCACAATGCCGACGACGATTGGTGGGGCGATTTTTGCCACCTTTCGAATCAGCTGATCGCCGAAGCCGGGATCGCGCCGAATTCGATATCAGCCGTGGGATGCAGTACGATCGGCCCCTGTGTCCTTCCTCTGGACAAGCATCAGAGGCCTCTCCGCAATGCAATCCTGTATGGGATTGACACCCGTTCCGCTAAAGAAATCGAATATCTCAAGAGCGCGATTGGACGGGATGAGGTTTTCAAACGTTGTGGAAACGACCTGTCCTCTCAGGCGGCAGGTCCCAAGATCCTGTGGATAAGGAATCACGAACCACAGGTTTACAGCCAGGCCAGTCTTTTCGTGCCGGGCACTACCTTCCTGGTGGGGAAGCTGACTGGGAATTGGCTGATGGATCACTACACAGCCTCTACGTTTGTCCCGCTCTACGATCTTCGCCGACAGAGTTGGAGTGATGATCTCGGCCATGAAATCGTCTCTCCAGACAAACTGCCCGAGATTGCCTGGACGTCGCAGTTGGCCGGAGCAGTTACTTCTGCTGCCGCTGGAGAGACGGGATTATCCGAGGGAACTCCAGTGATCGTGGGGACTGTGGATGCGGCAGCTGAAGCGGTTAGTGTCGGCTCCATTTCTCCCGGATGCATGATGCTCATGTATGGCTCCACGGCTTTCATGATCCTGGTAACTGAAAGGCCACTAACCGATCTGCGGGTCTGGTCGGCTCCTTTTCTTTTCCCGGATACCTTTGCCCTGATGGCCGGCATGGCGACCAGCGGAACACTTACCCGTTGGTTCCGAGACAACTTGGCCCGTGATCTACTAAAGGTTGAGGTGGAAGGAGGCAAATCTGCGTTCAAGGCATTGGCAGACGAAGCATCACGCGTTCCGGCCGGTGCCGAGGGACTTGTCATACTTCCTTATTTCAGTGGCGAGCGGACCCCGATTAACGATACACGGGCTCGGGGCGTATTCTTCGGCCTGACCCTGAACCATACGAGAGCTCATCTGTACCGGGCCGTCCTGGAAGCGGTCGGATACGGGATTCGCCACCACCTCGATGTCTTTACTGAGATTGGGGCCGATGTGCAGAGCATTCGTGCAGTTGGTGGGGGGGTGAAGAATCCACTATGGATCCAGATTGTCAGTGACATTTGCCGAGTGCCCCAGCAAACCTCGAAAATCTCGGTGGGCGCTTGCTACGGCGATGCGTTTCTGGCGGGGCTCGGCGTGGGAGCGGTCGGAAACGCAAAAGACATCGATATATGGGTTCAGCTGGACCAGGTTGTCTCACCTCAGGACGAGTATGCGGGCCTGTACGGGAATCAGTATCGTCAGTACCGGGAGCTCTATACCCGAACCCGTCCTCTAATGCATGAAGAAGATGAGCACGGCCTCGACAGCCGCTAGCCGGGGCAATTCAGAGACTGACCACGAAGATGCCGGATTCCAGATGCCAGATGCCGGAGGACAGGGCGTGGAGGAAGATGGCCTTCCAGGCCATCACCCCAAGCTGACATGACAAGCTGGAAGCTTATCTTCCGTACGTCGACTGTTTTGTGTGATTCTGAGCCTTGGGATTCCGGACCGGGAAGGCTTCATGTGGTCGTCCAAAACTTCGTCGTGCAACCAAGTAAGAGACGCGGGCTACCGTTGGTTATCTGGACGTCGTATGCTATAAAAACACGCGAGAGGAGTGAGTCTTTACTTCGAGGGTCGTTACAATTTGTCTTCGTACACAGAATGCGCTTGCCACGCTTAACTTGGACAGTGAGGGGAGATAGAGAATGAACGGTTGGAAACGGTTTTCCATAGTTTTCGGGCTTACTTTCTCGGTAGTGGCCGTTTGTGCAGGCGGGTATGCGGCGAAGCAGCCCGCTACCGGCAGTCAGAAGAGTAATGGAGGTGAAACTGAGACTGTTCTTTTCGGAGGCAAGTATAAGAGCCTTTCACCCAAGCAGCGTGAAATAGTGGATACGTGGTACCGGGAATTCGATGCGATCATGGGTGGACAGCACGATCCCGAAGAATCCTACGACACAAGGATTCCTCTTTCGGCGCGAACCACTTTTGAGGCCGTGACGCATGCCCTCATGAATACCGAACTAACCGACAACAGCGGGCAGTCTTTGGGGACTCCGCTGGATCTGATCGAAGTAGTGGAGATGGTGCGAGGCGCCGTTCCTAAAGCTCGAGGTGATCTCCAGTTTCGAATCTATGTGGTCCTCAAACCGGGTACGGTAGACATTCTGGAAAAGAGCCAGGAGTTTAAGAGGGGTCACGACAATACCCACTACCACAGGGACTACCCAATTAACTATCGCCAGAAGGGGACTCCTTCCATACAGTTCTCGATTGCCAAGAGCCTGGAGAGAGCGGATATTGATGTGGATTACCGATCTTCGTCTTTTCCTAAAGTCCTTTTTGACGGGCACTTGACTGCAGGCAATTCCGATGTGCGAGCCGGCAACAACCAAGAGGTCCACGTCGGTCGGTGGCAGGGATTCAGCGGCTGGTGGAGAAACCTGTTCGGTCTGCCGATCAGCCCAGACTACAAATTGGAAACCTTCGACACCGACTACCAGATTCCAGTCGCGCCCAAGGTAACCTCTAGGGAAAGTGTGATCGTCGCGATACACGACTTCCTGACTACGTGGCTGGTTGACCAGGATCCTTCAAGTGCACTCGCGTATTTTGACCAGTCCTCCTTCGACTGCGTACTGACACTTCACGGGAACGCGGAAGCGAAGAAGTCAAACATGGCTCCTATCCAGATCCTGCATGAGATGGAGGTGACAAACCGAATCCTCGGCCAGGTGACTGACCTCGACAAGGTCATCGCGCCAGTCTTTTCGAGGTATCGCGGTTTGGCATTGACCTCTCACACCTATAATACGATGTTCTCTCTCTACCCTTTGTCTCGCGAAGTCGCTGGTCGCTATACTTGCCCCTCGCCTGGTGGTTACAAGACTGTCGAGCTCTCTGAAGAGAAGAGACCCTATTACAGGTCCTTATTCCGATTCATTAGTCCCCAGGGAGAAGGTCATCAAATGAGTATGGTGTGGACTAAGGAGTCTGGCTATTGGAAGATTGTCTCTTTTCACGCTGGAGAAAATGCTCATCAAGAGGGAATTCCCGACATTCGCCCCACATCGTCCGACCAGGTTCTGGCGTCACCTGTTCACCCTACCGGCAACCCGGAGCTAGTGAAGATCGTCGACAGTTTTGTCTCGAGCTGTTTTGTGAAACGGGATTTTGACACCTTTATGAGGTACTTTTCAGAGCATTGCCATGACTGCTCGAACCTCTATTTGGATGAAGGTGCCGAAGCGAACCAGACGCCCGAAAACGCCAGGAAGCAGATTCTCGACGAAGCGAGGCAAATTGCTGAAAGCGTTCCGCAGAGCGAGCACCTGGAGGATATGATTGCAGGCATCGCACCCTGGAACCCTGAACTTCAAGTCATCACGCATCCTCATGAAAGGGCGTACATGTTGGCAAAGGTCTCTGGGGATCTGGGCGAACGCCTGTTGTGCCAAGAGCATGTCGAGCATCCTCCAATTCACTCAGGACTCTCGGCCCCCGAAGATCTCTACCTGCTTGGGTTTCACGTCAAGGTTGATATGACAACCCCTCCCGTGTTGTACACACTGTGGGCCAAGGAGGGTGGCCAGTGGAAGGTAGTGAGCTACTACGTCGAGACTCCCTGATGAAGGGCTGGGCTGCATTCGACATTTGCCGTTTGCCATTTGCGATTCGACACTCGACATTTGACATTTGACATTGGAAATGGGGTGGGTGATGGGAATCGAACCCACAACCCCAGGGACCACAACCCTGTGCTCTGCCGATTGAGCTACACCCACCGTAGAGAGAGGGACGTATTCTAATACTTAAGCCCCGGAAGCTGCAAGCAGACGAATAGCGCCCGAGGACGGGCGCTATTCGTAGTGCAATGCCTCGACCGGATCCAGTCTGGAGGCCCGAATGGCAGGGAAAAGCCCCGAAAACAGGCCGACC
>JAUWTT010000410.1 GCA_030614585.1 Acidobacteriota bacterium | reverse complement strand
CTTGTGCTGTGGCCTGTGTTGGCCGACGTTACAAACAACCCCGGGTTCGCAATCAGGCTCTCCGGTGGCTGTGCTTTATGGTCTTTTTGCCCTACGAAGGGGGCATTCTTCTGCATGCAATCCTGGGAACTTTGATCCGTTTGAGGATTACCAGGCGAGGCCTCCTCAGGTGGACCACGGCCGCTCAGGCCGCCCGTCGATTCGTAGCAGACAGCAGTCCTTACGCGTTCTGGAGAATAATGATCCTTTCCCCACTTCTGTCCGTTGGTCTGGGAACCATTCTGATTCTGACTGAGAGCCCCGCCATTCCTGTTGCTGCTCCCTTTCTTGTCAGCTGGCTGGTTTCCCCTCAACTGGCATACTGGATCAGCCGCCCTGCCACCCGGCGAAGAGAGATTTCATCGCGGGATGAAAGGGTTCTACAGTGTCTGGCCAAGAGAACGTGGATGTTCTTCGAACGCTTTGTCGGAGCTGAAGACCACTGGCTCCCTCCAGACCATTTCCAGGAAAGGCCCCGCGGTCTGGTAGCACATCGGACTTCACCCACCAACATTGGCCTCTATCTTCTTTCCACACTGGGTGCTTTTGATCTGGGTTTTATTGGCTTACACGAACTCATCGTTCGCCTTCGTAATGCGTTCGAAACCCTGGGCCGGTTAGAGAGCTACCGAGGGCATCTTGTCAACTGGTACGACACGCGAAGCCTCAAGCCTCTTTCTCCTTGCTACGTGTCAACAGTGGACAGTGGAAACCTCGCCGCTTGTCTTGTGGCGCTGCAGAGAGGTCTTCTCGGTCTGATGCATGCTTCTCCGATCGGTCCGAAACGTTTGGACGGTCTTGTGAGCGCACTCGACTTACTGGCCGAGACTGTTGCAGCTTTGAAGATTCCAGAGGTTGGAAGCCAAAGAGAGTCCCTCTTGAGTTTTCTGGACGCCCTGCGTGGGGAGATCCTTGACCTGCAGAAGAAAGGCGGAATGACACTCGCTCGAAGCATGCTCAACCTGCATGAGGAAGCGGGTGAAAGACTCAGCTCTGAGATGATGTCCTTCATTCGTTCTGCGCGCCCTCATTTGGATGCCTCCGGGTTGAAGAACCTGCGGATCTGGAGTGAAGAAATACACAGGGAACTCCGGAGTATCCAGCGGGAAGTGAACTTGCTCCTCCCATGGATACCACTCCTGGACCAACTGCCGAAACTGTTCGAGACTCCAGGACCTGACTCACCTGTCCTGCACACCAGCAGGCAACTGGTGCGGAGTCTGTCAGAGGTTCCGAGGGTCAAAGACATCTCTCAGATTGGCGAGCGCGCTAAAGCCATGATCTCCGAGTTGCGCCTCCACATATCCGCAATGGATCTCTCTCCGGAAGCGGCAGAGGCCTTGTCCTGGTGCGAAAAGCTGGATAGACAGATCGATTATTCCCTGAAATTCAATCACTCTGTCTCCCAGGACATCGCCAAGATAACCGCTCGTGCTCGAGCTTTCTTCGAGGCAATGGACTTCCGGTTCCTATTCGATTCAAAACGAAAGCTCTTCCACATTGGCTACAATCTCGAGGCGGATGAACTCGACGGCAACCATTACGATCTACTCGCTTCGGAAGCCAGAGTTGCCAGCCTGATTGCTATTGCCAAGGGAGATGTCCCGTTGAAACACTGGAGTTTTCTGGGGCGGCCCCTGGCAAGATCGAACGGTGAGAACACACTACTCTCCTGGTCGGGAACCATGTTTGAGTACTTGATGCCTTCCATTCTCGTACGCCAGGAAGAAGGCACTCTCCTCGGAGGAGCCTGTCGTTCAGCGATTGCGCTACAAGTGAAATATGGGCGGAAGAAGAAGCTGCCATGGGGGATATCAGAGTCGGGCTACTATCATTTCGACGCAAGTGACAACTACCAGTATCGGGCTTTTGGAATTCCTGACCTGGGTTTGAAGAGAGGACTTTCGGACGATCTGGTTGTTGCTCCATACGCGTCCCTGCTCGCTCTTCAGTCGGCACCCAGGGAAGTCCTCAGCAACCTCCGCAGCCTTCGGGAACTGGGTCTGTTGGGACACTACGGGCTTTACGAGGCAATAGATTTCACTTCCAGCAGATTGGCTCTTGGCCAAAAGCAGGCCCTTGTCACGTCCTACATGGCTCACCACCATGGCATGGTCTTGCTCGCTTTGGTGAATTATTTCCAGGCTGAAATCATGGTTCAGAGGTTTCACTCTGAACCGTTGATCCAGAGTGTCGAGTTACTGCTCGAGGAACAAATGCCGCGAAAGCCGGCGCCCGAGCAGGTTGATGTTACTGAAAAGCCCGTTTCCCAGTTCGTTCCAGAGACGATCGGAGGCTGGGCGGCTTCTTTGCTTGACCCCACGCCGTCGGTGCACTTTCTGTCAAATGGCCATTATGGAGTATTGATCAGTGGCTCCGGCGGCGGATACAGTCGCTGGAATGAAGTTGACCTGACTCGATGGCGCACGGATACAACACTTGACAACTGGGGCACCTGGATCTACATCAAAGACAAGGACAGCGGAAATGTCTGGTCGGCCGGTAAACAGCCAACGGGCGCGGTAGGTGAGCGTTATCAAGCACATTTTCATGCCGACAAGGTCACGATCCGACGCCGAGACCACGGTATCTCTACCCGAGTGGAGATAGCCGTATCCCCATCTGAAGACCTCGAAATCCGCCGGGTGATGCTGAAGAACCACACCAATCGGTCCCGTTCGTTACTGGTGACCAGCTACGGCGAGGTGATTCTCGCCCGGCAAGAGGCGGACCTGCGCCATCCTGCCTTCAACAAGATTTTCATCGAGAGCACGTATCTTGCTGAGGAACGGGCCTTACTGTTCAGGAGACGTCCCAGGTCTTCCCGGGAAGATCCGGTCTTTCTTGCTCATCTCTGCCTGAGCGACCAGGAATCGGTAGCAGTTCATTATGAGACCAGCCGGGAAGCCTTTATTGGAAGGGACGGAAGCACTCGGTTACCGGCTGCACTGGAAAGCAACGACGGGTTCTCAGAAACTGTTGGAGCAACCCTGGACCCGATCATGGCTTTGGGTAAAGAGGTTTTGCTGGAACCAGAAGCCTCCGCATGCATTGCCTACATTACATTGGCGGGCACTTCCAGGGACAAGATCCTTTCGCTGCTCAGGCGTTATCAAAATTGGCAGGAAGTCGAACTGCTATTCTCACAGGCGAACCTCGAATTCGTTCCTGGATTGCTACGTCAGGGATACACCACTGAAGAACTCGAGAATATCCAGAACTTGTTTTCGAAGCTCGTCTATCCCCAGCCGGCGTTTCGCGCTTCGGAATCTGTGCTGCGAAGGAATCAGCTGGGACAGCCGGGGTTATGGTCGTTCGGGATCTCCGGAGACTATCCGATTCTCCTGGTCCGGCTGGAGGACGAGGAACAAAGTCTCCTGGTCCACGAGTTACTCAGAGCACATTCTTACTGGCGTGATCGCAGAATCAAGATTGACCTGGTGATCCTCAATCAGCAGGAGACGGGTTACGGTCAGGAACTCGATGGATACTTGAGGCAGCTATTGCGTCTCACGGACAGCGAGTTGTGGCTCAACCAGCGAGGTGGGGTTTTTCTGCTGCGTTCGGACCTGATGACTGAGCAGGAGAGTGTCCTACTCGAGACCGTAGCCCGGGTCGTCTTTCATGGCAGGAATGGCCCTCTTGCCCAGCAGTTACACCGTTTGACGAGACAGTACCCTGGACTCCCACGACTCGTACCGACCTTATCTCGTCTGGAAGATCCACAGCCCACTGACCTTCCTGTACGCCCTGACGACCTTTTGTTTGACAACGGACTCGGTGGGTTCAGTCCTGACGGCCGAGAATATGTCATCTACCTGCACCCGGGCAAGTCGACACCGGCCCCATGGGTTAACGTCGTAGCTAACCCCAACTTCGGATTTATGGTGTCGGAAAGTGGATCCAGTTGCACATGGAGTGAGAACAGTGGGGAAAACCGCCTGACCCCCTGGAAGAGTGATCCGGTCTCTGACCCTTCGGGAGAAATACTGTATTTGCGAGATGAGGAGACCGGCGAACTGTTCTCACCCACCAGGTATCCACTTGGCTCGGTTGGGCCAAAGCTCATACGTCATGGCGCCGGATACTCGAGCTTCGAAAGCCACTCTCACGGCATCCGACAACTTATGACGGTATATGTGGCCCCTGATCAACCTGTGAAAGTGGTGAAGCTGTCACTCCGTAACGATGCTGAAACTCACCGGCGCTTGACGGCAACCTTTTTCGCCGAATGGGTGCTCGGGGTATCCCGTGAGTTGACTCAACAACACATTGTTCCCGAGTTTGATGACTCGAGTCAGGCTCTGTTGGCTTCCAATCCCTACAATGCTGAGTTTTCACGGAGAGTCGCCTTTCTGGCTGCCGGCCAGGAGGTCGTGGGACTGACAACGGATCGTACGGAGTTTCTGGGATCACTCGGGAGCTACCGGGAGCCCCAAGCGCTCAGACGAATAGGACTGAGTGGAAGTGTAACGGCAGGAGTGGACCCCTGTGCCGTGCTCCAGCTCTACCTGGAACTGG
>JAUWTT010000273.1 GCA_030614585.1 Acidobacteriota bacterium | reverse complement strand
TGCCGAGGATGCTCGGATAAAACTATCTCGCCTTTATCCGACACTCGAACGTTGACATGACACTAGGAGCTGGGAGCGGTTATCGGTTATCGGTGATCGGTGGAACCGGTAACCGGTTATCGGTGATCGGTGATCGGGGGGCCCATCAAGAATCATCGCTTTCCCAGGCTGACATCTTCTCTGTAGTAGGTCCCTTTGCTGAGGAACCTCATGGAGTCGATTCATCAGCTGACAAAGATGCGCGGGAGCTAAATGGCATGTTGCCTGACCAAGTGAACAATTCTCAGAGACTCATCAATCACCGGCGACTTAGGGTAGGGGCATGGTCAGAGGCTCTGGCCAAGGTGCTACCTATAGACTCGATAAAAAGTGTTACCTATCTCCCCGGTTCTACCCCGATAACCGATTACCGATCACCGATTACCGATCACCGATTACCGTTCACCCTCCCTCTTGCGGTCTTGGTGTGAGGTAAATTCCCTTCACGGGAACACGCCAAGCTCGCTATGGGAAAGCGTAACCAGGATAAGGTTCTCGATTACGAGCACGAGCACGAGCACGAGCACGAGCACGAGCACGAACCAAGATACCAAGCCTCAGGTCCCAAGATTACCGATTACCGATAACTGATAACCGGCTACCGGTTCTCAAAGTACTTCTCTACGATCCATTCCGGCTGCCAACGATCCGGTTCCCGTTCGTAACTGGTAAGGTCGACATGCATCGGCATCGGGTCCTCGACTTCAAGGGGTTGTTTGTCACCCAGCTTCACCTGCCACTCCTGCAACAGCGCCGTCATTTGCTCGAGTCTCTCGCTCTGCTCGGACTCATCGGCCAGATTCTCCAACTCATCCGGGTCATGCTCGAGACTGAAGAGCTGACGGTAATTGATCTGGGGGTAGTAGATAAGCTTGTATCGATCGTCGCGAACTGAGCGCATCTGATCGGTGAAAGCCAGAAACAGCGAGTCTCGAACCGACACTTCCTCACCTTTCCACAGGGCAGAAAGATCTTTACCATCCAGATTCTCCGGCGTGTCAATCCCTACCAGAGACGTGACGGTCGGAAAAATGTCCAGCAGATAGGTGAGTGCGGCCGATTTTCCGTTCGGGATACCAGGACCGGTGAAGATCAAAGGACACTTCTGGCTGTGCTCATAGACACTTTGTTTTCCCAGCAACCCATGGCTTCCTACGGCCAACCCATGGTCTGCGGCATAGATCACGATCGTGTTCTCCCCGTGTTCCGAGTTCCCCAAGGTCTCGAGGACTCGCCCGATTTGAGTGTCAAGGTGCGTGATCAGTCCATAATACTCCGCGAGTTGATCACTAATGATCTCCTCGGTTCGGGGCCAGCCTGCGAGAACCTCGTCCCTTATGGTTAACCAGTTTCCGAGTTGAAAGGGGTGTTGAGGCATGAAATTTCCCGGTAGCGGAGGTCGCGAACTGTAGTACATCTCACGGAACTTCAATGGAGGCTGCCTGGGATCGTGGGGGGCCGTGAAGGCTACATACGCATAAAACGGTTTGTCCTCCTCGTAACCTTCAATAAACTCGATGGCTGCATCGGCAAACATCTCGCTCGAGAATCCGTCACCCGTACGCTCGTTCACCAATTCTCCCTCCGGAGACAAATCAACCAGTGGCACCTTGGTATGGTCCGACATTCCCCCGAAGAAGATGTTCTTCCCTCGCTGGAATCCTCTCAGCCAGGATGCTTCCTGGTTGTGCCACTTCCCTGTCGCAAAGGTGGTATAGCCATTCTCCCTCAGTAACTCCGGAAGCAACTTTGCGCCTCTCAGATCATTCTGGACCCGAAAGAAAGCCAGTCCGCTGTTCACCATCGCTCGACTGGGCACGCAGACTGCTCCACCGTTGGCACCAAGGTTGTAGTTCGAAACAAAACTGAAACCCTTTTCCACCAAGGAGTCAAGATGAGGGGTCCTGATGTGCTGATTCCCCCAGGCTCCAATGGTGTCGGCCCTCTGATCGTCAGCAAAGAGAAAGAGGATGTTCGGTTGGCGAGAGGAACTTACTTCCTCTCTCTGAGTGGTACAGCCTGCCCAGCTCAAAAGCGCCACAGAAGTATAAGAAATGAGAAAGGTGGTTCGCAGCTTCATCCGGAGAGTATATCCCGAGGCCGTTACGATGTCCGCTACTCACCATCCAGTTGCTGTCCTGCGAGCCTCATCATGGTGACATAGAGGGCTGGCACTACCAGCAAGGTCAACATCGTCGCGAACCCAAGGCCAAAGATCACTGCTACTGCCATACTTGACCACCACTGGCTGGACTCGCTTCGAGTCGCCCACTCTCCGACGTGAAAATCGTAGCTTATCCCCGTGGCCATCGGCAGCAAGCCCAGGATTGTGGTCACGGCCGACAACAGAACTGGTCTCAACCTGACCGTACCTGCTTCAACAGCGGCGTCCATCAGGCTCCTCCCCTTGGCCTGAAGCTGGCGAGTGTAATAGAGCAGTACAATGGCGTTGTTCACTACCACCCCAGCCAGACTTATCACTCCGACCCCGGTCATGATGATACTGAAAGGCATTGGAAACACCAGAAAACCCGTCAGTACCCCGATCAGCGAGAGAATGACAGTCGTCAAGATAATCAGAGGCACTGCCAAACTATTGAACTGCGCAACCAGAATCATCGTGATCCCTAGCAGAGCGAACAGGAACGCTCTCGAGAGAAAGGCCTGGGCCTTGTCCTGCTCTTCTTTCTCGCCCGCATATCGAAGCTCGTAGCCGGACGGAAGCTCGAAATCAGAGAGAATCTCCTGGACGTCAGCGAGTACAGCCGTACCCAGACGACCTTCGGCGTCAGCGGTGAGTGTCACCACACGCCGCTGGTTGGTGTGACGGATAGTCCCCAACCCTCCTTTGTATGTGACTTCCCCAAGAGACGTCAGAGGCACTGGGTCACCTCGAGCATTAGGAACATGGATCTTACTCAGATCGTCCACATTCAACCTTTGGCTTAAAGGCAAGCGGATGGTAATGTCATATTCATCACGGAATTCGCGATACGTTCCCACCTTCGTGCCCAGAATCGCAGTCTTCAAGAAGTTGCTGACCACCGCCGTGTTGACACCCAGGAGCATTGCCTTTTGCCGATCAACCTTGAAGGCAAGCTCCGGCCTGGCGGCGTCGTGATCACTTTTCAGATTCACCAGTCCAGGGACAGTTTCAATCGCCGCTTTTGCACGCTCACTAAGCTCCTCGAGGAGTCGAAAATCTCGGCCGATGAATCGAACGGTGACGGCCGACCCGGTGGGAGGCCCCTCTTCTTCCTCCTTGATCTCGATCTCGGCTCCAACCACATCAGTCAATTTGGTTCGCAGTTCGGCCAGGATTTCAGCGGAAGGCCTGGTACGCGTTTCATAATCATGAAACAGCAAGCTCAGACTGCCAACGTGGGGCCCGGCGGAGCTGGGCCCCAGGCTGAAACCCCCGGCAGAACCAACGCTGGTGACGTAATGGTCCAAATGCTCCCGGTACTTGACCACACGACCCTCAAGATCTTTGGCGATTCGATTGGTTTCCTGGATACTCGTACCCTGCGCGGCCCGGATGTCGACAGTCGCTCGCGCGGGGTCAAGCTCAACAAAAAGCACGACACCCCTCCCCAACTTCCCATACAGCATTGCCAGGGTAATCAACAGCATCATGGCTAAGGCGATTGTGACAATCCGGTATTCGAGAGTCTTCTTCAAGATACGTCGATACACTCTGAGAACCAACGGCAATCGGTCGCTCTTTCGAGGTGCCCCTCCACTCAAAACAGAACTGACTGTCGGGTTGATCACCAGGGCGACAAACAGCGAACTGGCCAACGTTATGATCAACGTAATTGGGAGGTACTTCATGAACTCTCCCATGATGTCCGGCCAAAACAAAAGCGGGGAAAAGGCTGCCAGAGTCGTTGCAGTGGATGTAATCACCGGCCAGGCCCCTTCAGCGGTTCCCAGCTTGGCCGCCTCGAAGCGGGTATACCCAAGCTGAATATGACGGTAGATGTTCTCAACGATAACGATGGCGTTGTCGACCAGCATTCCCAGAGCCATCATCAGGCCAAACAGCACAACCATGTTCAATGAGTAACCGAGCGCCTGAATGATCGAGAAACTGATCAGCATACTCATGGGAATAGCGACTGCGACAATGGCGCTGGTTCGCCAACCCAGGAACAGGAACAGGACAGCCATGACCAGCACCAGTCCGGAGAGAATGTTGTTCTCCAAGTCGCTGATCATGCTCTTAATATCTTCAGACTGATCCAGCGTCACCTCGAAATTGACACCCGCAGGCACCCTCTGACGAGCTTCTTCAAGAATCTGGCCCAAGGCTAAGGCGATGGGAATGATGTCTGCGCCTACACGTTTCTGCACACTCAGCGTAATACTGTCCTCGCCATCAAGGCGTGAGTAACTAGTTCTGTCCTTAAACGTGTCGCTGACTGTACCGATGTCGGAGAGGTAAATCGGCCGACCTTCATGGACCGCAAGGATCAGATGTTCTACTTCGTCGGGATCCACGAATTCCGCAGGAATCCGAACGTTGAACTTCGTCCCGGGCGTTTCGAGACTACCGGCCGAAGTATTCAGGTGCTCACTCGGAACCAGCGCAAGCAATTGGGCAATTGTGAGGCCATACGAAGCAAAGCGCTCGTGGTCTATTTCCAAACGGATCTCTCTTTCGAGCGCACCCACGACTTCACAGTTCAGTACGCCGGGGATCTCCTCGATAACATCCTCCAACTCATCAGCAATGAGTTTCATCCGTACGGGAGAAAGGTCTCCATAGATGTTGATCAGGAAAATCGGAAAATCAGCGATACTGATTTCTTTAACGGTCGGTTCGTCGGCATCGTCGGGAATCTCACCCCTTACCTGATCCACCTTGTCTCTGACATATTGCAGGGCGTCTTCGATGCGCATGTCCGGATAGAACTCGGCAACAACCGTAGACATCCCTTCGGCGCTAACCGAGGTTAATTCTTTTAGACCTTTGACCCCGGCCAGTTCCTTTTCGAGCTTGATGGTCACTGAAGACTCGACATCTTCAGGGGAGACTCCCTCATAGGACGTCGTGATGATGATAATCGGAATAGGCACATCGGGAGCCGATTCACGTGGCAGAGTTACGTAAGAATACGACCCCATGATCACGATGAGCAGGATGAGTACCCAGACGACAGTCCGGTTGTCTATGGCGGCATCTGAAAGAAACACAGTTCGTCCAAAGAAAGGGCCCTAAGACCCGGGTTCACCTACAACTCTAATCAGCTGGTTCGGTCCAACCTGCCGATGGCCTCTGACGACAAGCAACTCACCCGAATCGAGTCCGCCTAAAACTTGAACCTGACTGCCACGGATGATGCCTAATTCAACTTCACGGCGCTCGGCCCTGTCCCCCGAAACAACATAGACCACTCTTCCCTCCTCCAGGGGAATCACCGAGGAGAGCGGAATCATGATCACATTGGTCAGATTTCGGCGAGAAATCCTGGCACGAACGATCATGCCGGTGTGCAGTCGGCGTTTACTGTTATCGACCGTCACCTCGATCCGGGTTGTACGAGTGGACGTGTCGGCAACTTCACTTCTATAAGTTACGCTTCCCGACATGTTCACCCCAGGCAGTGAATCGACCGAAAGCTCAATTCTATCTCCCAGCGACAGGTATCGAACATCCCGCTCCGGGATCTGCACAACGACCTTGATCTTCTTAATTTCTACGATCTGAGCTACGGTATCACCCGCAGACACGTACTCACCGGCCTCATGGGAAAGCACGTTAAGAACGCCTGATAGCGGCGCCTTAACAGTCGCCCGCTCAAGCTTTGTCTGGGCTACATCCAGGGCAACCGCGCTGATTGTTGCTCGAGCCGCGACTTCTTCGACCTG
>JAUWTT010000560.1 GCA_030614585.1 Acidobacteriota bacterium | reverse complement strand
TTATGCCATTGATAGCTACCTATCGATTCTGCTTACCTGGCTCATCTGGCACCTGGTAGGGGCATGCTTGGAACGACGAACGAGGAACGACGAACGACGAACCGTCATAGGTCATCAGGGAACAGGGGGGTATCTTGGTTCGTGCTCGTGCTCGTGCTCGTGCTCGTAATCGAATAGTCCCTTAGCGACCTTAGCGGCTTTGCGTGAGGCGCATTTCCCCGTTGCACTGTTTGACCTTCGTCGTTCGTCGTTCGTACTTTGCCCAAGACCCAAGACCCATTCCAATCAGATCTTCATTCCCAGGAGTTTCTTTCCCACCACCTTCGCCGTTCCCAGGATCCCGTAACGTTCCATCAGGATCTTTCGGTAGAGCTGGTCCTGATCCTTAGGGGGAATCTTCACCTCAGTTTTCAGATAAAGCTGAACGGCTTCGGAAGGACAGGTGGAAACGCACAGCCCACATCCGATGCAGCGGTGTAGATCGATCGTTGAAACCTCTGCGTCGTCGAGAATCGCGTCCATCTGGCAGCGCGTGGAACAGGTGCCGCAGCCGATACAGAGGTCCGGATCGACCTTGGCGTAGTAGTTTGCGTCGAAGTATTCCGCGGGTCTGGGGAGTTTTTTGGCGCTTGCCAACACCCCACAGCAGCAGCCGCAACAGCAGCAGATGAAAAGTGGATCCTGACTGTTCTGGGGCTGAAGAACCATCCCTTCTTCGTCTGCCCTTTCCAGCAACCCGAGCATCTGGCCCTGAGTCAATTCCCTGCCTGCCCCAGATTCTATGGTCATCTCGGCGAACTCTCCCATCAGCAGACAGGTCTCACGAATCTCTGTTTGCTGACAAGGTTGCTCCAGCAAGTCCATCCCCTGGCGACATACGCAGTTGATCACTGCGAAAGGGCCTTTCAATGTCTTGACTAACTCCCTGGCTCCATCGTAGGTGCCGATCTGCCGTTCCGGGATGACTTCTTCATTGATCGGTATGGTCCTCATCTGCGAAGTCTTCTTCGTGTGAAACGCGCTCGAGAAGCCTTCGTCCATGTACTGGAGGAAATCCTTGTGAAACTCCTTGGAAAGGCGATTCACCTGGAACTCAAACATACCGATTGCGAGCATCATTTTGTTAAAGTGCTTCCGGCCGTCGACGATCGATCTCTGGATTGCGCCTTTCGCAGCCAGGCCGTCAAGGGCCTCCTCCAGCTTCTCGCGGCTGATACCGTCCTTCCTGGCCCGGGAGTAGATCTTGTCGATCGACTCGGGGATAGCGCTCAGGTGTAAGGCCATGCCCGCTTCCTCCGGGGTGAAGAGATGTTGGAGCAACCGGAGTTCCACTCCTGATTCAGTTGCCGGATAGCCTACCGGCATCTTGTCAATATGCTTCTGAAGCTGTCGATAGATGGTCTCTGTCTTATTCATCTAACCTACCTCCCATCGTGTTGCATCAATGTTAGGACCATGGGACAACACATGCAATACGAACTTGCATTTCCAATCGGATCGGCTACTAGCTCGAACTTCCGCTTTTTTGGTTTGAGCAACAGGCCCTAAAGGGAGCCAGTTCCGTATGAGGCGCAACGGTCATATGGAACCCCGGGAGGAAGTTGGCTGTCCAGTCCGTCATGAACAGGTAGGGATGCCTGTTCCACCGTAGGACAACCTTCCAGGTTGTCACTCCGGACCTCATGACCAGCAGGGATAGATATCTTACCGTAAGACAGCCTTCCCGTAGAAGGCCGTCGGTGACAAGCTTATTTTCCGGTTGGGGGAGGATGACTTTCCAGGCCGTCGCCAAACAGCGAGTTTCCAAAATCACAGGCTAGAAGCCTGTTCCACTGTGTCACAGCGGAGTGCTAGATTCCAAACTCCACCCGTAATTACAGCAATGAAGAAACCAAGGCCCTATCATCCCTTCTTCCTTGCGTCCTACTTCGTACTTCTGCTGTTTTCTAACTCCGTTGGGGAGGTGCCTTTCATGGATGTCTGGCCCACTCTGTCGGTCACACTCCTCGGCACTCTCCTCCTCTTTGTCGCAGTTCGAATGATGGTTTCGGACTCCGCAAAGGCAGCTCTCGTAGTCTCGATCCTGTTAGTAATGACTCTGAGTTTTGTTCGGTTTATTGTGGTCGCGATTCTTTTGGGAATTGGGCCGATCCAATTCTGTTCCTTATGGGTGGCCCTGTTTGCGACAGGGTGCTATCTCGCCGTGAGCAGGTGCAAGAACTTCTCAACGATGACACGGGTGTTGAATGTTGTTTTCGGTGCCCTTGTGGCTTTCAATGCGGCGAACATCGTTCTTTACAAGGTGCAGTCAGATTTGGCGCTTCGTGGGCATGAACCGGCCATCGAAGCTCTCATGACAGACTCGTTGTCAGCCCCTGTAGACACCCCGGATATCTATTATCTGATCTTCGATCGTTACGCCAGTTCGAAGAACCTGGTGGACCAGTTTAGCTTCGATAACTCTCACTTCGTTGCTTTCCTGGAAAGCCGAGGCTTTTTCGTGGCGTCGGAAAGCCATTCAAACTACCTGAAAACAGCGCCTTCTCTCGCCTCGTCGCTTAACATGGCATTTCTTGACGATTTAATCGAAGTTCCCGATGGTGCGTCAAGTAACTGGCTGCCGATGCACAGTCTGATCAAGGACAACGCCCTCCTGCGGGTGCTGAAGGCAAGAGGGTATCGTTATATTCATTTGGGTTCCTGGTGGGAGGCGACCAGAACGAATCCAAGGGCCGATCTTAACTTCAACCTGTACCGAATTTCCGAGTTTTCCAGGGTATTCTTCGCTACCTCGCTTATATATCCAATTGCGCAGTTTGGTGGATTCTATGACCAGAGAAGGATGCACTGGCAGCAGAACAAGTACGAACTTGAGAAACTGCTGGAAGTCCCGGCAATGCCTGGTCCGAAGTTCGTTTTTGCGCATTTCTTGTTGCCGCATGAGCCGTATGTGTTTGAGCCAGACGGCACGTTCTTGTCTGCCGGATTGGCCGCCCAGCGGACTGGACAGGAGAATTATCTGAACCAGCTTGCGTACACCAATCAAGCGATCCAGGAACTGGTTGAGAGTATCCTTACGGCATCTCAAAAGGAACCGATCATTGTAATCCAGTCGGATGAAGGCCCATTTCCTGTGCGCTATGCGCAAGATCAGAAAGGCTTTGATTGGCGAGAAGCGACGGCCGATGAGCTGAAGCTCAAATTGGGAATCCTGAATGCGTATTATCTTCCGGGAGCGGAGGTGAATTCATTTCTGCATCCCAGTGTTACCCCGGTGAATACCTTCAGATTGATTCTCAACACCTATTTTGATGCTGGTTTGCAGGCCCTTCCCGACCGGAGTTTTGCGTTCGAC
>JAUWTT010000319.1 GCA_030614585.1 Acidobacteriota bacterium | reverse complement strand
TTGGCCAACCAACTCTCCTTTCTCAAGAAACCGCTGCTCTTCACAATCGCGGACCGAGTCTACTCGAGGCAGTATCATCGGATCGGTGGCAAACTAGGTGGGATCAGTCATGGGCTGGTGAAACAGAAGATTTTCTCCCGACTCGCAGCCCCCTACTATGATCCTCTAACCAGGGGTGGAGAGGGCCACCTCGAGGTGGCGAAAAGCATTTACTACACCCGCAACCGACTTTGTCACATGGTTCTGAGTCTGAAGCCGTTCGGCTGTATGCCGTCCACCCAATCCGATGGGGTAATGGCGGCTGTAACGAGCCAGCATGACGACCTCCTTTTCGTCTCTATTGAGACTTCCGGAGACGGAGAAATCAACGCCTTCAGTCGGGTTCAGATGGCACTCACCGATGCTCGAAGAAGGGCCAAGGAAGAGTTCCAGGGAGCACTTGAGCTGACCGGAAAACGACTCGACGACATTCGTGACTACATTGCCGCTCGCCCTGAGCTTCAGGAACCAAGTTACTCCTTTCCTCGGCATCAGGAGATGGCCGGCGTTGCCGCCAATTTCGTTCTCCATGTCAGTAGCCTGATGGATCGGAAGTAGGTGCTCACTAGACCAATGATCCAGTTGAAAGACTCCAATGACTACCTGATCGGGATGGACGTAGGATCCACAACCGTTAAGGCAGTTGTGCTGGACCGGAATTCAAATAGAATCGTCTGGCGGGATTACCAGCGCCACGAGGCACGGCAAGGGCAGGAAGTGCTCAACTTCCTGTTGCGCATCGAGCAGGAAGCGGGCATATCAGAGCACAACGCTCGAATCTTCTTTACGGGTTCGGGAGGATCCGGCCTTGCCGAGTTTGTTGGAGGCCGTTTTGTCCAGGAAGTGCACGCCGTTTCCCTGACCGTTGAGCAGCAGTTTCCCGATGTGTATTCAGTTATAGAGCTGGGTGGCCAGGACAGCAAGATCATCATCTTCAGAGATCAAACGGTCACTGAACAGCGCAAGAAGATCGCTACGATGAACGACAAGTGTGCCGGTGGCACCGGTGCCGTGCTGGACAAAATCGGCGCAAAATTGAATATCGCTCCCGAGGACCTTGCCGGTATGCGCTTTTCCGACGTCAGGATTCATCGTGTTGCCGGAAAATGTGGAGTCTTTTCCGAGACCGACATCAACAGCCTGCAGAAACAGGGGATCCCGGAGGAAGAGTTGATGGCGTCTCTGTTCGAAGCGATTGTCCTCCAGAATCTCACTGTGCTTACGCGCGGAAATACTTTGCTCCCAAACGTACTCCTTCTGGGCGGACCCAACACCTTCATCGTTGGCATGCAGGAGGCGTGGAGGGAGAACCTGCCGAACATGTGGGAAGAACGCGGGGTAAAGATTCCGGAGAATGTTCCTTTGGAGGAGCTTATCCGTGCGCCGGAAGATGGTCACTACTTTGGCAGTATGGGTGCTGCAGAGTTCGGGAAAGAACTCGAAGAGAGTATCGGAAGGTATTCCGGAGTTGAGCGCCTGGAAGAAAGAGTGAACCGCGGATCTTCCGACAAGCATCGTTTTTCGATCACGGGGTTACGGAGTTCGGACGAGGAACTGAATACGTTTCTTGGAGAGTTCACTCCGAGCCCTTTTGCTCCGCCGGCGATACTGACGGACTCGACCGTACCCTGTTTTCTGGGAATTGACGGAGGTTCGACGTCAACAAAAGGTGTCCTGCTCGGTGAAGATGGGTCGGTCCTCGCCAAGGCTTACCACCTGTCCAAGGGTAACCCGATCCAGGATACGATCGAAATCGCTGACGAACTTCGGCGGGATTTCGAAGGCCGTGGTGCCAAGCCCGAAGTTCTTGGAACCGCAACGACCGGGTACGCCAAGGATGTTCTGCAAAAGGTCCTCCGGGCAGATGTGGCCCTTGTAGAAACGGTAGCTCACGCCCGATCTGCACTCCAGATCTACGCTGATCCTGACGTCATCATTGATGTTGGAGGCCAGGACATCAAACTCATTATTCTCAAAAACGGGCACGTCAAGGATTTCATGCTGAACACGCAGTGCTCAGCAGGCAACGGCTACTTTCTGCAAGCGACGGTAGAAAGTCTGGGCTTCACTGTCGACGAGTATGCCGAGAAGGCCTTTTCTGCAGAGCAAATGCCTGAGTTCTCCTACGGATGCGCCGTCTTTCTCCAGACCGACATCGTGAACTATCAGCGTCAGGGGTGGACCCCGGAAGAACTTCTGGCCGGTCTGGCAGCAGTGCTTCCCAAGAACATTTGGCTCTATGTCGCAAAGATCCCAAACCTGACGAAACTGGGGAAGACCTTCATTCTTCAGGGAGGGACGCAGCGAAATTTGGCTGCGGTGAAAGCCCAAGTCGATTACATTCGGGCTCGTTTCGAGCGCTCGGATCACGACCCTCAGATCATCGTTCACAAGCATTGTGGTGAGGCTGGGGCCATCGGGGCAGCCCTGGAGGCCTTGCGACTATGGCAAGGGGGCCACCAGTCTCGATTCATCGGGCTCGAAGCGGTTGGAGGCATCACTTATCACACGACTTCGAATGAGAAGACCCGCTGTAAGTTCTGTAAGAACCAGTGTCTCAGGACATTTGTCGATTTTCGAGTCGAAGGTGTCGCACCCCTCAACGACAAACCGGTCCAATCAGAAGTTCCTCTCAAACGCGATGAAGAGAGGTTGATCGTTTCCACTTGCGAGAAGGGGGCAGTAGAGGACGTCGATGAGTTGCGCGAGATTGTGGCAGGCCTGAAACAGACCCGTAAGGACAACCCCGACCTCATTCGGGTTGCGGCTCGTTCGGTGTGGCGATCCCCTGAGGCAGAATCAGTTGCAGACGAACCGCCGCGCTGGTCGCTTCGTCCCTCACTCCGAAAACGGGCAGATCTTATGAGAAGGCGTTCCGAAGTCCGAGTGGGGATTCCCCGGGTTCTCAACCTGTACATCTATGCTCCATTCTTTTCCGGATATCTGGAAAGCCTGGGTATCCTTGCTGAGAACATCGTCTACTCGGACTACACAAACGACAAGATGTACCGGGAGGGTACGAGCCGAGGAGCGATTGATCCCTGCTTTCCATCGAAGGTGGTCATTGCCCACATCCATAATCTGATCTACAAGCAGCACAAGCGCAAACCTCTGAGTCACATCTTTTTCCCGATGCTGGATGTCCTGGATTCTCCCCTGGTGAACGCCAAAGGGACCAATGCTTGCGCCACGGTCATCGCGACTCCACAGGTGGCGAAGGCCGCCTTTACGAAAGAGAACAATGTCTTTGCCGATCACGGAATTGAATGGGTGAGCCCATTCATCGACTTTGTGGACCGGAAACTACTTGCCCGTCAGTTGATTCAGGCCTGGGGAGACGTCCTGGGACTTTCTCCCGAAGAAAACGAAAGGGCGGTCGAGAAAGGCTTTGAAACCTTAACTAGATGGCGCACAGACGTCCAGAAGCAAGCTCGTGATGTCATTGACATGCTGGAGAGGGAGAAACGATTGGGAATACTGGCGCTGGGACGCCCCTACCATCATGATCCCGGCCTCAACCAGGGTATCTTCGAAGAGTTTCAGAAGCTTGGATACCCGGTACTCTCCCAAAGTACCCTGCCCCATCGTGGAGATTTAGTCGATCGACTTTTCAGGGAGGAAGTTGCCACCGGGGCGATGGCTCACCCATTAGACATCACTGATGTATGGAAGAGTCCGAGTGTTGCCTCATCATCCCACAAGGTTTGGGCAGCAAAGTTTGCCGCCCGGCATCCCAATCTGATCGCCGTGGAGGTTTCAAATTTCAAGTGTGGACATGATGCCCCGATTTGCAGGGTAATCGAACAGATCATCGAGAAGGCAGGCCGTCCGTTCTTCAGCTTCAGAGACCTGGACGAGAATAAGCCAACCGGCTCTATTCGGCTCAGGATAGAGACTATTCACTACTTCCTGAAGCGGCACCGAGAGGAACTCCTTCGGCAGGAAGCGATCCTCGAGCATGTTGAAGAACAATTGAAGGAATTCCGCGCCACTCTTCCCAGCAGAGCGTAACCTGTCGGCATTTTTCATACGTTTCCACAGTCGCCAGTTTGTCTCAGGCAGAGCCGAAATGGTTTAATGCTGTTTTCCACCAAAGATAAAGTTCCAGGTTTAAATCCCGGCTATGCATATTTCGCTGTGGGTGCACTGGCTCCCAATCGTCTATCTGACTATCCATACCCTGCTCGTGTTGAAGTCGAGACTTCCGTATCGATTGCTGGTACGGATTCTTACCGTGAACCTGCTCCTCGTTGCCTACTTTCTGTTTTCAGTTCTCCGTCCTGAGTTCTTCTTCGGCGAGTCATTCCCAGGATCGAAGATCCTCTTCTTGTGGAGCCCGGTCATCTTCTTCTGGTGGGCATATATGTGGTCCGGCCACATGTTAAGAGCTTTTCATTTGCCAACCTTCAGTTATGACCCACCGATCATCGCGTTCGAAGAAAAGTGGTTTGGACAGCCCAGCCTGTGGTGGGCTCGAAAGGGTGCTCCCTGGGTGACCGAGTTGATGCAGTTCTTCTATTTCACCTACTTCTTCTACACGTTTGGACTTGGGCTTTACCTTCACTACCACCAACGGATAGAAGACTTTCAGGCGATGACCTTTGCAACGGCTTTCGGGTATCTGATCTCCTATACGTTCTTTGCCATCACCCCAGCCAAGGGACCTCGGTGGGCATTGATCGAAGCGGGACTCCTCTCCCCGTCAGAACAGCGCCAGAAGGGCTACGCCTTCACCAGAGTTGTCGAGGCAATCATGTACGACGACGTGGCACACAAGGGTGGAGCAATGCCAAGTGCGCACAGTGCGACGGCTGTCGTCTTTCTCTTCTGGTGCTGGTGCATCTGGGGCTGGGAGGGGGGCATCCCTGCGCTTATCATCGCCGGGGGGAGGTGGCTTGGGGCCGTCTATGGCCGATACCACTACGTTCTCGACGTAATCGTCGGGGCTTTGTTGGGAATCGCTTCACTGCTGGTAGCCGGTTTCTTGTTTCATTGAGTTATGGATGAACCGAAAGTGGCTGTGAGACTGCAAACTTGGACGGATATGCTAGTGGTGAGTTATCTCCTCATCACCGCACTCATCGTTTCCATCGAGAGAACTACACTGAACAACTGGCCCACCTATCTTGTGGCCCACCTGGCCGCTGCTTTGCTGGTGTTTTCCCTGAGGTTTGCACCCTGGGAGTCAAAAGGCTGGTTTCAGTTTCTCAGAAGCTGGTACCCAGTGCCTCTGATGCTGGTCTTCTACAAAGAAGTGGAGGTCTTTGCAGCTGCGTTCGGAAACTGGAGTCTCACCGAAGTCATCCAGCATTGGGAGACGCTATTGTTCAGCGGCTATCCACACCTATACCTCAGCGAGAAGCTGCCCTGGGTGATCTTCTCCGAATACATTCATTTCTGTTATTTTTTCCACAACATTCAGATACTCCTGATCGG
>JAUWTT010000368.1 GCA_030614585.1 Acidobacteriota bacterium | reverse complement strand
AGAAACGAAAGCACCTCTAGGACTAGCCTCGAACACTGACGGGATTCTGTTCGCCGGCGACATATTCGAAATGAAGCACGAAGAGATTGAGGTGTATCTCTCCGGTTACATAGACGGTGAGTTGACTGAACGAGAGATGCAGCGCCTCGATATCCACGTCGAGACCTGCGCGGCCTGTAACGCGTTGGTGGAAGACCTGAGGCAGGTCATAGCAAGAGTATGTCATCTCAGGATTCGCTTGTCGAAAGAGGAGTGGGATCGGATGGAGCGCCACATTCAGGATGGAATATTGTGTTAGTTGGTTCGCTCTTCCGCTGATAAGAGGTGACTCCATTGCGAGCGATCAGAGTCGAGCCTGGGTGGGGCGCGCTCAGGATGAATGAGGACAGCTCCACGCCGGCACGAAGGGAACATCCTTCTCGAGGTCCTGAGGGAACGAGTTCCCCATAGCTGTAATGGACCAGTCTGACAAGCTCGTTAGAAATCGCAGGAGTATAGGTATGTCACAAGAAGATTCCAATTCGGGCCTGGGCGTGGAAAGCCCCAACAGACTGTCTCACCCGGTCCCCTATCAGGACGACTCGAGCCTCGCTTTTTGCACCAAGGAAAGGCCAACGTATACAACATCCCCTAACCTGGATCGCGAGCACCTTTGGGCGATTGTACTGGCAGGAGGAGAGGGGGAAAGGCTCAGACCGCTGACAGAAGACTGGCTGGGCTGTCACTGTCCCAAGCAGTACTGCACGTTTGTCGGGAACCGCTCCATGTTGCAGCACACGCTGGATCGCGCCTGCCAGGTAGTTGATCCCGATCGCGTTCTGACGGTCATCAACTGCGACCATGTCAGGTGGTTTCAGGCCTCCATAAGCTCAAGAATCGCGGGGCGAGTGCTAATGCAGCCCTTCAACCTCGATACCGGGCCGGGCATCTTCTTCCCTGCCGCCAGCATCCTGGCAGCAGACCCCTCGGCAACAGTCCTGATCTTTCCCTCAGACCACTTTGTCTTTCCGGAGCAACGGTTTCTAACTCAAATCCATCGGCTTGCTGAAATGGCTTACACGTTTCAGGATCGGATTGTGCTTCTCGGTGTCAAGCCAAACCGACCAGAAGCAGACTACGGTTGGATCGAACCCGGACCGATTCACAATCCCGGGGGACTGAAGGCCGAAACCGATGGAAACCTGGCAAAAACGGTGAACGCCTTCAAAGAGAAGCCGTCCTCTCAGGATGCCGAGAATTACCTCCAGAAGGGCTACCTTTGGAACACGATGATCATGGCGGTAAAGATTCAGACTTTATGGAAGCTGGGCCAACAGTTCCTACCCGCGGTGGTCAGTAGCTTTGAGCCATTTGCAGAAACGTTAAGAAACAACCTGCGTTGCGATCCCAGTTTCGATCTGATGAAGACGGGCCTGGTTCACACTTATGCGTCTTTAAGACCGGAGAACTTCTCGAAGGGACTGCTCCAGCGCGCACCTGAACACACACTAGTCACATCGATGGAAGATGTGCTGTGGGACGACTGGGGCCGTCCAGACCGAATTGTGGAAAGCCTGGCGCAGATTGGACACATACCGGCTTTCCTTGGGAGATTACACGGAAAGGATGTGAGCGGTGTACAGCATCAAACGATTGCCGTCTCTTGAACCCAGATGGGCCATCACTGAAAACTCAGATCAGCCGATCCTCTTCATTGAACTGACCCGACCCCCAGAATGTGAGGTGCGTATTCCGGAAAGCCACCAGCCGGATGGAAAAGGAAGGCTACTTGCCACATTCCTGGGACGAGATGCTTTGGAGAGAGCCTTTGACTGGGTGGATACTGTCGAGCTACCGCGGCTTATCCGGTTTCAGCATTCAGAACAGCGTGTTGGTTCTGGTGAGAGAGTAAACCGGAAAGAAGGTTTCACGCAGAGTGCTAATGAAGTCATCACGGCCCTTGCTGGGTAAGTGCATAGACATCTTGGGGAAAGGCGCATCTGTTAAGAGCACAGTAGCAGTGCTTTTAGCAGAAGCCTTGTGTGCGATGGCATATGAGATCTGCGTGCTGGATGCAGACTCCACAAATATGGGAGTCCACCGCGCTTTTGGACTTCAAAAGGCGCCGGCATCGTTGATTGATTTTTTCGGCGGCTGTGCAACTCGCGAGGGGTAACAGAGGCGATAGTTGCGTCTTGCATTAGTCACTCTTGTCGCGGCCGGCAGCCTTGGGCAATTCGATGTTCAGAGATTTCGCTTTCCGATAAAGGGTGCTTGGGTTAATTTCCAATTCTTTCGCGGCCGCCGCGCACATTGAAGAAGCGAAAAGCCCTTTGGAACCCATACCAGACCGCTTCTGGATCCCCTATCTGCCCCCTCAGGTGCGGTTCCTCTGGGCATATCAGAACCTCCACGGGCGTCTCTACTATCGCTGGCGAACCCAACAATGAGGCTCCAGGCTCACTTACTTCGCCCATTTTTCTGTCACCGGCAGCTGAGGGACCATCGAGGCAGGTTCGTGCGGGTTCGATCCCCGCCCCGGGCAGACCCTTCAGAAATCTCAAATCTCAAGCGCGACCCGGGTTTTGGCATTTCTGTTGGCCAGGATCTCTCAAGATGCCTATATCTACGGCTTGTGTCCCATGAAATCAAATGGGAGGTGGGCTGAGGTAAGTATAGATCAATTCAATATATACTTGTTAAATTATCTATTTTACCGAAATCAGACCGACCTTTACACTGGTTGATTAAGAAGCCCAGTTCCCTACGACTGCTGCAAGACGCTCCAGCCAAGGATTTGAGGGACCGAGAGCGGCACGGAACAGTAGTGACACACGTACCTTAAGACTGGTGCAAGACTCTGCAGCAAGGATCTCAACACCCAGAGTAGCCCCCACGCTTTCTCCGGGGACTAGGGCCAGCCTGGGTTTCGAAATGGACCCAGTGAGATCAACCTGACCTGATTGGGTGGGTTTTAGGGCGCTTCTCGGGTACTGACTGACTTTGGGTATTTCGATGACCAAGAAAGGCTTAGATTGGTATCAGCTGTCTCTCGAGCAGACCTTCGCGCTACTCGAATCCGGCGACAGGGGCCTCGCTACCCCCGAAGCACGTAGCAGGCAGGAGAAGTACGGCCCTAACGAGCTTACTTTCAAAACTCCCAGTGCGTTCGTCCGACTGTTGCGCCAGTTTCATAATCCACTGGTCTATATTCTTCTGGCGGCGTGTACGGTTACCGGCATCCTGACCCTGGTTGGCGGTGACATGCTAGCGGATACGTTGGTCATTTTGGGAGTAGTGATCTTGAATGCCGCTCTCGGTTTTTTTCAGGAGGGTAAAGCCGAGCGTGCTTTGCAGGCCCTGAAGAAGATGATCGTTTCGGAGTGCACAGCTCTCAGGGACGGCCAACAAAGTATCGTGCCCACGCGGGAGCTGGTTCCCGGGGACGTGGTGATTCTTAATGGGGGCGACAAGGTTCCGGCCGACTTGCGCCTTTTCTACACCCGGGAAGCAGCCGCCGACGAGTCCGTTCTGACGGGAGAATCGGTACCGGTCGAAAAGCACATCGAGCCCCTCCCCGAACCTGATCTGCCTCCCGGAGATCGATCCTGCATGGCCTTAAGTGGCACGTTCCTGGTCCGCGGTTCGGCCATAGGAATAGTTGTCGCAACTGCAGAGAAGACTGAATTCGGCAAGATTGCCTCCCTGGTCAGGCAGACCCAGACCGTCCTGACTCCGCTTCAGCGTAAAATCTCGGGCTTCACTAGAGTCCTGATTATCGCCATACTCTCCATCGGATGTGTGAACTTCGTCTTAGGAAGCTTTCTTGGATACACCTTGATCTACAGTTTTCTAGCCTCCGTTTCTCTGGTCGTGGCAGCTATTCCCGAGATGCTTCCAATGATCGTGACAGCAATCCTGGCTTTAGCTGCCACGACTATGGCCAGGAGAAAGGCCCTTATTCGGAGGTTGCCTGCCGCGGAAACTCTCGGCTGCACCACGGTCATCTGTTCCGACAAGACCGGAACACTCACCAAGAATGAAATGACGGTGACGCGGCTGTATGCAGCGGGCCGGGATTATGAAGCAAGTGGCGTGGGTTACGCCCGAAACGGGGTGTTGACGTACCAAGGCAACATTATCTCCCGGTCACAGCTCAGCGAGGCCCTACGGGAGACGTTAACGGCCGGCTTCCTCTGCAACAACGCCATCCTCAAAGAGGAGGATGGAAGAGGACTTTTGATCGGTGACCCGACAGAGGGGGCCCTCATCGTCTCGGCCCTCAAGTCCGGTGCAGCCGAGCCGCTCGAGAAACTGGATGAGATCCCGTTTGACTCGGAGCGCATGTACATGGCGACGCTGCACCGAGGACTGGACGGCAATCGGATCTATGTGAAGGGATCGCCGGAACGGATTCTAAAGTTGTGTCGGGGGCAGCTTTTTGATCGGGGTCCTCAGCCACTGAACAAAGAGACCCTTTCATATAAGTCCGATGAGATGGCTCAGGAGGCTTTACGGGTCATCGCTATGGCGTACAAGGTGGTTTCGCCGCAGAAGACCTCGCTGCGCCGAGAGGATATCGATGGATTGATGTTTCTAGGTATGCAAGGCATGATCGACCCACCCAGGGAAGAGGCCATTGAGGCCCTCCGCCTATGCAAGGACGCCGGTATCAGGACCATTATGATCACGGGGGATCATTTGCTGACCGCCAAGGCAATCGGCAGGCAACTGGGAATGATCGGGAGCAACACGGACTCAGCGCTGGCGGGGGAGGAACTGAACCGAATGAGTGATGAGGATCTAAGCCACGCCGTGGACCATGTTTCCATATTTGCCCGGGTGGCTCCCGAGCACAAACTGAGGATTGCTCGAACACTGCAGGAGCGTGGGCATGTCGTAGCCATGACCGGGGATGGGGAGAACGACGCCCCCGCCCTGAAGGCGGCAGATATAGGCGTGGCCATGGGCATTACGGGTACCGAGGTGAGCAAGGAAGCCTCCGGCATGATACTCACGGATGATAATT
>JAUWTT010000597.1 GCA_030614585.1 Acidobacteriota bacterium | reverse complement strand
TGGTGGTTTGAATCTTCGGGTTTTGATCAAAGAGAGAACGACTCAGCTCCGGCCGTGCGAAAGAATAGCCAAGTTTCAAGCCTCAAGCCCCCAGCTCCCAGCCCCAAGACCCAAGCCTCAAGACCCAAGACCCAAGGGCGTGTTGCCCAAATGAGCACCCAGGGCCGAGGGCTAAGCTCGAAGCTCGAAATCCGAAGTTCGAAACAAGCTCGAAATGAGAAGGTCTAAGGTCAAAACGCCGTAAAGTGACTGTTTATAAATAGGTGATTGTCGACAACCCGTTTCAGTCCTTAGATATTCGAGCTTGGATATTGTTTCGAAGTGCGAAGTGGGAAGCTCGAAGTGGGAAGTTCGATGTGCGAAGTGCGAACTCAAGTCCCAAGCCTCAAGACCCTTTGCAACCGGCAACATGGGTAACCTACCCAAGACCCAGGACCCAAGACCAATTACCGCTTATCTGCTATAATTTAGAACAGGCTATCTAGGGTTCTGCTTGAGGTATTTCCAGCCTTGACTGGGGTAGGGCCAAAGCCGGAGGGTTGTCCGATGGCTTTGGTATTCTTGCGACGAAGTTGGCGATCGTTGTCAACTGATGCGCTGAGGTGTCGTAAGGCTCCCAGCGACTGAAACAGGAAATGCGGAAGTAGAATGTCTGTTTACCCCAAGAGCCGAATTAACGAGATGGTGGGGTTTCTGCTCATAGCCCTCACCTTCTTTCTCTTCTTATCTCTCATTAGCTACCATCCTCTGGACCCTTCCCTGAATGTCTCTTCGCCTGAGAGGGTCTATCAGAACATCATCGGACAGGCAGGGGCATGGGTCTCGGATTTCCTGTTCCAGATTTTCGGGCTGGCAGCGCTTCTTTTGCCGATACCTTTGCTGTTTCTCGGTTACAAAATGATTCGTGCCCGAAAGATTGATTATCCGTATCTGAAGGCTTTCGGTTTCTTATGTACGCTTCTTTCGGTATCAGCCGGGTTCAGTTTATCGGGACTGAGTATCCCGATCTCCACCAACTTCACTTCGGGAGGGTTATTGGGCTACATCCTCTCTGAACAACTGAGGAACCACCTGAATCTTACGGGATCACTGCTTGTAGTGACGACCGCTTTCGTAGTCTCGCTGATTATCACGACGCGATTCTCTCTCGATGCCACGCTTGACTGGCTGTCGAAACGAAAGTGGAACGTCTTTGACGGTTTCTTTTCCCGGTATCAGACGTGGCAGAAACACCGTGATGATCGGAAAGAGCTGGAGCGCTTTCGGTCCAACCAATCGGATTTGGTGAACCGGTCATTACCCAGGCGAGGCCGTGCTGCTGTAGTCAAGCAGGGTCAACAGGAGGATGCCGGTTCCACAACTCCGGAGATTGTTCCGGGTGTGGGCGCCTCCCTGTCCGGCGAGACGGCTGCCGGAGCACTCCCGGAGGAGCCGCCCGTGTTGCCTATTCCCGAAGAGCCTTACAGACCGCCCTCCCTCGATTTCCTTCAGGAACCGGAAGCTGAAGGTTATATCGACGAGGATGAGCTCAGGGAGAGAGCGGAGAAACTGTCGATGAAATGCGCGGAGTTCGACGTTCGTGGCCGGGTTCTGCAGATTCATCCCGGCCCGGTGGTTACCACCTTTGAATTCAAGCCTGATCCTGGAATTAAATACAGTAGAATCACAAACTTAACGGATGACCTGTGTCTGGCTTTGAAGGCTGAATCGATTCGAATCGACCGCGTGCCGGGTAAGAACACGGTGGGCATCGAAGTACCGAACCGGGAGAGGCGTACGATTCTTCTTCGTGAGACTCTTGCCTCGCCTGAGTTCCGGCAAGCCCCTTCGAAACTGACTTTGGGTATTGGACAGCTCATCGACGGCAGAGCTTATGTTGCGGACCTGGCCAGAATGCCCCACCTTTTGATCGCCGGATCAACGGGAACGGGAAAGAGTGTGGGCGTGAACTGCATGGTTTGCTCAATCCTCTACAAGGCTAGCCCGAAGGAAGTCCGTTTCATCATGGTGGACCCCAAGAGGCTCGAGCTTGGACTATATGCAGACATCCCCCACCTCCTTACGCCGATAGTCACAGATCCCAAGAAAGCCGCCAATGCCCTTAATTGGGCGGTTCGCACCATGGAAAAGCGTTACCGCCTGCTCGCCGAACATGGGGTTCGCAACATTTCCCAGTTCAACTTACTGGTGAATGAACTCGAAGAGGATGATGATCTGGAAACCCTCGCCCACATCGTCATCATTGTCGATGAACTCGCGGATTTGATGATGACGGCCGGGAAGGAGGTTGAGCTGGCGGTCACGCGGTTGGCTCAGATGGCACGTGCAGTAGGTATCCACCTGATCCTGGCAACCCAGAGGCCCTCCGTCGACGTCATCACGGGGCTCATCAAGGCGAACTTCCCGACGAGAATCTCTTTCCGTGTGTCGTCGAAGGTTGACAGCCGGACGATTCTGGATTCAAACGGGGCCGAACAGTTGTTGGGGTTGGGAGATATGCTCTTCCTATCCCCCGAAACGTCGCGCCTGGTTCGTATCCACGGTGGGTTCATCAGCGAAAAGGAGATCGCGAAAATCGTTGCTTTTCTAAAAGAGCAGTCAAAGCCGGAGCTACAGGAAGAGATTCTGATGGGCCTTGCGGATGAAGAAGAAGGTACGCAAGTGACTCCCTCAGACATGGAAGATAAGCTTTACGACGAAGCTGCGCGGTTTGTGGTCGAGGCTCGTAAGGCCTCCACTTCCCTGCTGCAGCGACGATTCAGAATTGGGTACGGCCGCGCGGCAAGACTACTCGACGTCCTGGAGCACGACGGAATAGTCGGACCTCCTGACGGCAGCAAACCCAGACAGATACTTGTACCTCCTACCTACTACGAAGAAGTGGATGCTTCCGAATAAGGAACCCAGATACCGGATACCAGATGCCGGACCGGTTCCCTTTGCCGTAAGCTTTGTCGTAAGCTTTGTCGTGAACCTTGTCGGTTCTATCCCCGAGTTTTCGACAAAGTTCGCGATTATGTTC
>JAUWTT010000409.1 GCA_030614585.1 Acidobacteriota bacterium | reverse complement strand
TTAGCTCAGCTGGTTAGAGCGCCGTCTTCACACGGCGGAGGTCACTGGTTCGAGTCCAGTATCGCCCACCATCGAGCTGTTCGGCTTCCCCCTCGAAAAGTCTCCTGAACAGGGCTTTTCGCTCCTGGCCCAGTTCCCCAGGCTGTGAGGGCTCTCTCGACTCTGCTGGAAGGTCAGGCCGGATGCACCGCGAATGCCCTCAGAGACCCAGTAGAACCGGAAGAAAGGACGAGCTATCCACCACATTACCCAGCACGGGCGGAATCCCAGTGAGTAGTAACCGTCTTCGAAAACTTACTGTCTCGTTAAGGACGTTCCACCTGAAACAACGCCCTTAGGGACAGAGATGTAACCTACCATCAGGTTCTTCTTGATTTCATTGATTACCAGCTCGTAAGGAGTTTTCTCCCGGCCCACGTAGAACAACAACGGAGTGTTGGTATAGACCTTCTTGTGCTCCACGCGCCTGTCATCGTAATAAAGTCTGAAATCTGCTCGATGGTTCTTGGTGTCCGCTTTACGGAGTTCGAGCTGAATTGAGGCAATCGGCATCTGGCGCTTCTTCTGAGCTGAAAACTCGAAGAAATCTCTCTCACCCCGACGTCTCAGTTCAGCGACTCCTTCACCGTTCGTGGCCACGAGCTGGCCCTGCTGCGTCACCTGCAGACCCAACGCGGAAAGCTCCTTCCAAGTCTTTTCAACTTCTTCCCGAGTCGCCTTGTTCTCCTCTTTAACTTCAGTTATCTGCTGGTCAATCTCCTGAAATTTGCCGTCGGATTTCTCGTCCAGTGCCGCTACCTGATTGGAATCCGCCTTCTGCTCGATCTGGCTGTTCAGAGCCTCTACTTCGGCTTGCTGCTCTAAACGGACTTGTTCAGCAAGTGCACGGGCTCGTCTAATCTCCGACTGCGTAACTCCCACGCTCTCCTGCAACACTTCCGAATCCGACTGCAACGCTGCGATCTGCCGCGAAGTGCCTTCACTGTTGGCGGCTATCTGCACCTGAATTCCTTCCAGCGCTGCCTCCATCTCCTCCAACTGAGTGCTCAGGAGTTCGTCGCCTTCCGAAACCTGGCTGGATACTCTCAAGGCGAGAAATCCGACACCCAGGGCCACCAGAAGCGCCACAACAGCCACAATCAGCGGAATCCTGCCACTGGTTCCATTCGAGTCATTCCTCGAAGGCTTGGGCGGAGTCGAAAACCTGCCCTCGTCAGCAACCCTGTTCCTCAATTCATCTATTTGCGAACTTAGTGAATCCTTTTCCATCTCACTTCTCCCTTGTCAGTCTCCCCATCCGTCACCACACCCGACCACGGGAAGATACCTATACTGTACAACCGTTAACCGGCTTACACTCTTAATATTAGCCTAAATCGCAAGGGAGTACCGAAAGGAGGTGAAGTTCGAAGCAGGAGAATTGAACCACCAAGGCACCAAGTTCACCAAGGAAAACCCTTGATTCCTAGTGACCTTGGTGGTAAATCTTCCACCCCGTTCCCAGATTACCGATCACCGATTACCGATTACCCTCCTTCGCTGAAGCTATGGAGGGCAGGCCGATTACCGGCCCGCTGGCTAGCCAACCTGCTCTAGATCGGAAAAGAAATAACCGATTTCGTACTCCGCCGACTCGGGACTATCACTCCCATGGGCAGAATTGCGCTCGATGTTTTCACCGAACAGCTTTCTAATGGTCCCCTCTTCTGCCTGTTCAGGATCGGTAGCTCCCATGACCTTCCGCCATTTCTCAATCGCTGCCTCGCCCTGGAACACGATCACCACAATGGGGCCCTCCGACATGAATTTGGTTAAGCTTCCAAAGAACGGCCGTTCTCGATGAACGTAGTAAAACCCTTCGGCCTGTTCCGTGGACAAATGGATCATCTTGAGTCCCTTAACCGACAATCCGCTCTCTTCGGCCATACGAATGATCGGACCTACGAGGTTCTTACCGACTGCGTTTGGTTTGATTATCCCTAGTGTTTTTTCCATCGTCCGGATCTGAACCTCGCTATATTACGTCGGCTATCGCCGCACCCATGTCAGCGGGACTTTCCACCACATGAATCCCGCACTCCTTCATCTTGGACATCTTCTCGGCGGCAGTCCCCTTACCCTGCGAAATGATGGCGCCTGCATGTCCCATCCGACGGCCCGGGGGAGCGGTCTGACCGGCGATGAAGCCAACCACGGGTTTGCTGAGGTTTGCCTCAATGTACTCGGCAGCTTCTTCCTCGGCAGAACCACCAATCTCACCGATCATGACGACAGCCGAAGTTTCGTCATCCTGTTCGAACGCTTCCAGCGCGTCAATGAAGCCTGTACCCGTAATCGGATCTCCCCCTATGCCAAGACTCGTACTCTGACCCAAACCGCGCGACGTCAATTGTCCAACGGCCTCATATGTCAGAGTTCCACTCCGGGAAATTACCCCAATCGGACCTTCGATATGAATCTTTCCAGGCATAATCCCGATCTTGCACTTCCCGGGGGAAATGATCCCCGGACAATTAGGCCCGATCAGGCGTGTCTCTTTACCCTTCATGGAATTCGCTACCTTGAGCATATCGAAGACAGGAACTCCTTCGGTGATACAGACAACGAGCCTCACCCCTGCGTCCACCGCTTCAAGGATTGCGTCCGCCGCAAAAGGAGGAGGCACGAAGATCACGCTTGCATCAGCCTGCTCCTTCTCAACAGCTTCCAAGACCGAGTTGTAAACGGGGATTCCCTCATGAACCGCTCCGCCTTTGCCGGGAGTCACCCCGGCCACAATCCTGGTTCCATACTCCTTGCAGAGCCGTGCATGAAAGGAACCCTCGCGTCCTGTAATCCCCTGGACTACTACTCTAGTGTTTTCATCTACCCAGATTGCCACTGTATGATCTCCTTAGCCTACTGCCGCAACGACCTTCCGGGCGGCGTCCCCCATACCTTCAGCCACAATGAAGTCAAGACTTGATGAGTTGAGTATCTCTCGTCCCCGGTCAACGTTGGTTCCCTCCAACCGGACCACAACGGGTAACTCAACCCCAACATCCTCAACCGCTTGAACGACACCCTCCGCGACCGTATCGCAACGCATGATCCCACCAAAGATGTTAATCAGGACGCCTTTGACACTCGTGTCTGCGACCAGGATCTTGAAGGCGTTCTTCACCTGCTCAACGCTTGCTCCACCGCCAACGTCCAAAAAGTTCGCCGGGTTTCCGCCCGCCAGTTTGATGATATCCATCGTTGCCATCGCCAGACCGGCGCCGTTCACCATGCAGCCTACGTTTCCATCGAGTTTGATGTAGTTGAGCCCATAACGCGAGGCCTCGATCTCGAGAGGTTCCTCCTCATCAAAATCTCGCATCTCAACGATCTCTGGATGTCGAAACAGGGCGCTGTCATCGAAATTCATCTTCGCGTCGAGCGCTAAGACCTGTCCATCACCTGTTTCGATCAATGGATTGATCTCAGCGAGCGAGCAATCAAGCGCCTCAAAAGCTCGATAAAGAGCTATCATCAGCTTCGAGAGCTGACGCGGATCAAGGCCAAGCTTGTAGGCAAGCTTCCGAATCTGATAGGGCTGGAGTCCGGTCGCAGGGTCGATGTGTTCCTTCAGTATCAACTCAGGGGACTTGCGGGCCACCTCTTCAATTTCGACCCCTCCTTCACTGCTGACCATTACGACCGGTTTTCCCTCGCTTCGGTCGATAATAATGCCGAGGTAAAACTCCCTCTTGATGTCCAAGCCCCTTTCGATCAGGGCCATACTGACAGTGTTTCCCTCCGGTCCCGTCTGGGGCGTGACAAGCCGGCTCCCGATTATCTCCGAAGCATACTTTTCCGCCTCTTCAGGTGTTCGGGCAATCTTGATCCCTCCTCCCTTGCCTCGTCCACCGGCATGAATTTGAGCTTTAACCGCCACGGTCCCGCCGAATCGCCGGGCTACCTCGTAGGCCTCCGCCGGAGTACGCACGACCTTTCCCTCGGGAACCGCAACGCCGTATTGCGCGAGTAACTGTTTCGCTTGGAACTCATGAATTTTCATAAGCGTTAAGTGAAGCATGATAGATAGGCCAATTCAAGTCAGGTTGTGGGGGTGGGAAAATGTGTATTGTCTGGCTGTGGAATGGTGTGGAATGGTCTTGGGTCTTGTCGAAGTGCGAAGTACGAAGTTCGAACGACCGGAGCGGGGCTTTGGGGCTTGGTAGCCAACCTCAGGGTAAGCAGACCCAAGAACTCAGTTAACCACAAAAACACAAAAGCACTAAGGAGAACATGTCTTATTTTAAGAGTTTCCTTGGTTCTCACTTCAAATTTCGAACTTCATCCTTCGCACTTCAAACGTCTCACGTCTCTAGCCTCGGGTGTCAGGGTTGTTTAGCAGATGGGGAGTCAAGCGACATCGGGTTCGAAAGAGCGACAACCTGGCAGGTTGTCTTACGGTAAGACGAGCATCCTTGCTTGTCATGATGCCCCCCCCCTTCCTACGCGGGACCAATCGTAAATCGAAAATCGCAAATCGAAAATCTCTCGGTTCGCACTTTCCTCAGTTCGGTTACACTTGTTTCACCT
>JAUWTT010000016.1 GCA_030614585.1 Acidobacteriota bacterium | reverse complement strand
ATTTGGTCGTTTTAAGCAAGAGAGAGGGGGTCAGCGTTGGTACTTAGGGGCAATTCCCCCGCAAAAATCGACGCTCAGGGGAGAGTCAAGATTCCCACGGCACACCGGAAGGTCCTAGCGGAAGAATTCGGCTCAGAGGTCTTCGTCACGAGTGTGGACGGACAGAAGGTTCTCATCTATCCCCTCAGCGAATGGGAAAAGATCGAAGCAAAACTCATGGAACCGCCCAAGATGCTGCCTGAGAAACAGAAGTTCCTCAGGAATACAAGCTACTACGGGCAGGTGGCCACCATGGACAAGCAAGGACGAGTCCTGATTCAACCACATCTCAGGGAAGCTGCTGCCATCGACGGTGAACTGGCGGTGATCGGTTATCTCAAGTACCTGGAGGTATGGAATCGGGAGAAATTTCAGACTCAGTTGGAATCGGACCCATATACAAACCAGGACGCCATGGCACTGGCTGATCTTGGAATCTAAAAATGCTCGAAGTGACACTAAAACACACACCCGTTCTTTTAGATGAAGCAACCGACCTACTGGCAATCCAGCCAGGTGGGACGTATGTGGACTGTACGGTAGGTCTCGGAGGTCACACAGAGCGAATCCTCGAGGAAATGCGGGGCAAAGGCCGGCTAATTGCCCTGGACCGCGACTCTGAATCTCTGCAAGCTGTTTCTGAAGATCTCCGATATCGCTCGAAGCTGGTTTCATTCCACCACGAAAACTTCAAAAATCTGCCTCTGGTACTGCCGAATCTGGGAATTGAAAGCATAGATGGATGTCTGGTCGACCTCGGCGTATCCAGGTACCAGCTGACCTATCCCGACCGAGGCTTCACCTTCACCGAAGAAGGCCCGCTTGACATGCGAATGGACCGGGACCAGCAGACAACAGCAGAAAGCCTTGTAAACCACTTGAACGAACACGAGCTTGCCGACATCTTCCGTCGCTACGGTGAGGAACCACAGGCAAGAAAGATCGCAAGGGCGATTGTCGAGCAGAGGCGTATTCGACACATCACAACGACCACCGAACTCGCTGACATTATACGAGCCGTCAAGGCAAAGCGGAGAGGTTCGAGGATTCACCCTGCGACACTCGTATTTCAAGCCCTGAGGATCGAGGTCAATCAGGAACTCCAGGACTTGGACCGATTCCTCTCGACCACGATTCAGTTTCTGCGACCTGGAGGCCGCCTCGTTGTGATTTCGTTTCACAGCCTTGAAGATCGAATCGTCAAAAGAGCCTTCCAGTTGGAAACAGGGAAATGCATCTGTTTCCGACCCGGAGACCTCTGTACGTGCCCTCGTATACAGAACGTCAAGATTCTTACGCGGAAGCCTATCGGACCCTCAGAAAAAGAAGTGAATACAAACCCTAGCGCGCGGAGCGCCAAGCTGCGTGCTGTAGAGCGAATGGAATCAACTGAAGACGAGTGAGGAGGAACAATGGTCGACTTGAATGCCCAGCACGTTGTCAACAGAACTTTAGGGGCCAGTGAAAGAACCACCATACTCGAGGTATTCAAGTGCATCTCAGCGGCCGGCCTCATCGTTGTATTTCTGTTGAGTTCAGCTTGGATTCGAGGCGACATTCTCACGATCCAGTACCAGATCGAGACCCTAACGCGTAATAACCGCGAACTCCGAGAAGCCAACGACCTCCTGACTGCAGAGCTTAACACCCTGGCCGCACCCGCAGAGATAGAGCGTGTCGCCGGGGAACTGGGACTCATCAGCTCCAATAACGAGTCAGTCCTGTTTATGAAAGGTGACGAACCAATGCCCACTCAGCGCCAAGTGGCCCAATCTCAGATTATGCCCGGGGTCTTGCATGAATGAAAAACGATCATGGGGGGAAGTACTTAAAAGAGGTAATCTTTGGACGCTTACTCATTGTGCTGTGCCTGGCCCTCGTCTGGGCCGTTGCCATTTTCGCCCGCCTGATCTACCTTCAAGGGTTCAAGTCTGAAGACTATATCCGACAGGCCGAAGGTCAGCAGCAAGGTTTCATAGAGCTGAGCCCCAAGCGTGGAGCCATTCTCGACCGAAACCTCGAGGAACTGGCGATAAATGTCAGGTCTCACTCGGTTTACACCCACCCCGATCAGATCGGAGATCCTCTTCACACTTCACAAAAGCTCGCACTCGTCCTTGGGATTCCTGCGGACAAGGTCTACGAACAATTAACCTCCGAGGTGCCCTTTACCTACTTAAAACGAGGGATCACGCCACTGGAGGCCAAGCAGGTGCGCGACCTGGAATTATCCGGAATTCACCTTACAGAGGAAAGCCGGAGGTTTTATCCAAACATGGAGCTCGCCAGTCACCTGCTCGGATTCGTCAACATAGATAACACCGGGCTTGGAGGACTCGAATACGGTTACCGGGAGGAACTTCGTGGTCAAAAGCGAAGGGTGCAGCTCAAAGTTGATGCCCGACGCAATAGCTACTTGAGGAGTTCATCCAACGAGAAGATCGAAGGAAATATCCTGGTCCTCACCATCGACAGGGCTATTCAGCATGTAGCCGAAACGGCCCTTCGTAAAGCAGTCGAACTCTACGGGGCTATCGACGGCTCAGCGATTGTCATGGACCCGAGGACCGGCCAAATCCTCGCCATGGCATGCTATCCCACTTTTAACCCAAACGATCCTGCGAAATACCCTCTCGATTATCGCAGAAACCGCTCGATCCTGGACCTCTACGAACCGGGCAGCACGTTCAAGATCATTACGATGTCCGCCCTTCTGGAAGAGAGACTGTCAACCCCTGATGAGGTGATCGACTGCCGCGCAGGAACAGCTCGCATCGGAAGAAAGGTCTACCGCGAGGCTAAAAGGAGTTTCGAAGACCTGACCTTGACACAAGTGATCGCCAAGTCCAGCAACGTCGGAACGGTAAAGCTGGCGTTGCGGTTGGGTGAGGAAAAACTGCACCATTACGTTGAGTCATTTGGCTTCGGCCAGAAGACAGGAATCGATCTCCCTGGAGAAGAGAACGGTCTTTTCCGCCCGGTTTCACAATGGTCAAAGATCTCAATCGGTGCAATCGCTATCGGTCAGGAAATTGGTGTAACTCCTTTACAGATGATTCGAGCTGCGGCCGCCATCGCCAATGGAGGGTACCTCGTGAAGCCTCATGTGGTTCGTCAGATTCTTTCCCCTGCTGGAGACTTGTTGTTCAGCCAGAAGCCGGAGGGGAAACGGATTCTGAGCGAAGCTACGACCCGGCAAGGCAGACGGATTATGACTTCGGTTGTTCTGGAAGGCACCGGACGACGTGCTCAATTGAAAGGGTACTCGAGCGCGGGAAAGACTGGGACTGCCCAGAAGATCGTGGATGGAAGGTATTCGAAAAGCAAGTACGTCGGATCATTCATCGGTTTTGCGCCTGTTGACGATCCTGCTCTCGTATGTCTCGTTGTGATCAATGAGCCGAAGGGACTCCCCTGGGGCGGGAGAGTGGCTGGTCCCGCATTCAAAGAGATTATGGAACTGACTCTGATTCACCAAGGGATTCCACCTGATCTGCCGGTCGAAATGGTAAACCCGCAGATCCGGATGGCCCGGGCCTACAAACCTAGAACTCAGGTCAGACTCCCGGAGAGTGGGCAGAGTGAAGGGGCTTCTCAATCGGAGGAACGTCTTCTAACAGAACATTTCAGTGAGACCGTCCTGACGGTACTCGAGAGCGAACCCGAAGGACGGGCAGAAAGTCAAAGTCTTACGGTCAACCTCAGTACAAAGGCACTACCAGACTTCAAGGGACGGACACTAAGACAAGTTGCCCGTGACTGTGCCCGACTCAGTGTGAAACTCAAGGTCACCGGCACAGGAATGGCGGCAGGACAAAGACCCGCACCGGGACGCCCCATTTTGCCGGGGATGGTGTGCGAGGTGTTTTTCTCAAACGAAAGGCAGACAGGGAATGAAACTAACCGAGTTGTTCTCCTGCGTACCGGAGAGCATGCAGGTACAGATCACTCCCAACGATGACATCGAAGTGCGCAGCTTAGCCTACGACTCGAGACAGGTCGAAGAAGGTGCCCTTTTTTTTGCTGTCAAAGGGCTGAAAACCGACGGACACCTGTTTGTCGATCAGGCCATTTCCCGGGGGGCTGTTGCCATTGCCTCTGAGCAACCGCGTGGGAACCGGGTGACCGCCACCTGGATACAGACCCGCTCTATTCGACGATTGATGGCTTATGGTGCGAACCGCTTTTACGGCGAACCCTCGCGTCTCCTTCCCCTGATCGGGATTACGGGCACCAACGGAAAGACCACCACAGCTCACCTGAGCCACACCATTCTGCAGCAACACTCGAAAGCCGTGATGCTCGGTTCAATTAACACTAGGATCGGCGATCGGGATCTCGAGTCGACCTTGACAACTCCGGAGGCAATCGACGTCCAGCGAATCCTGCGCGAAGCTCTTGACCAAGGCTGCGAGTTTGGAGTCATGGAAGTCTCTTCCCATGCTCTGTTCTTCGATCGCGTCTTCCAAACCCACTTCCCGGTCTCGATCTTTACAAACCTGTCCCAGGATCACCTTGATTTTCACAGTAGTCTGAAAGAGTATTTTTCGGCAAAACAACTGCTTTTCCAGCGTAGCTACAACCCGGGGATTCGGTGGGCACTGCTCAATGCCGACGATGCATTCGGGCAACAGTTGATGAACGAAACCGAAGGTGAGGTAGTGACGTTCGGACTGTCTGAAAAGGCAAGGATCCGCCCTCGCAGTTACAGGATGTCCCTTGAGGGGTTGGAAACGGAACTGGATTTCTTTGGCAGAACTCTGCAAATCAAGAGTCACCTGCTTGGCCGGCACAATCTCTACAATCTGATGGCCGCGGCGGCGGCGTGCAGCCTCCTTGGCGTGGCAGACGAGACGATCCAAGCTGCCTTCGCGGGACTTCGCAACGTTCCAGGTCGGTTCGAAAAGGTTTCGGCTGATGTACCGTTTTCAATCATTATCGATTTTGCTCATACACCTGACGCCCTGAAGAACGTCCTTGAACTCGCCGGCCAGGTTACGGAAAAGCGTGTGATCTGCCTCTTTGGATGCGGCGGGGATCGGGACAGAGGGAAACGACCCCAGATGGGCGCCATCGCCTGCCGCGGCTCCGATGCGGTCATCGTGACTTCCGACAATCCAAGAACCGAGGATCCCCAGGAGATCATTGACGAGATAAGCCTGGGCATCCCCGAAGACCTCAGCGACGTTGAAGTGATTCCTGACCGGAAAGCTGCTATCCGAAGAGCCCTCGAGATCGCCCAACCTGGCGACCTCGTCCTTTTAGCCGGTAAGGGACATGAGACATACCAGGAGATCAACGGGAAAACATTTCCTTTTGACGAGAGGGAAATTGTGAGGAAGGTGCTTTGCTCAAATTGAAGCTATCTGAAGTTCTCAGTTCAGTACGGCTTGAGCCTCAGCCAGGTTCCGACATCGGAAGCCTTTCGGACCAACTGTTTCCTCCAGTGTCTATCGACTCCAGAACGATCAAAGCGGGCGAAGCATTCTTCGCGATCAAAGGGGAGCGTTTTGACGGGCATCAGTTCTTACCCCAAGCGCTGGAGCGAGGCGCCCAGGTGCTTGTGTTATCCGACACAACAGATCTCCCCCCCCTTCCCGAGGATTGTATGTGTCTGAAAGCAGAAGACACTACGGCCGCCCTGCAGAGACTGGCGGCCTTTGTGCGTGAACAATGGGGGAAGAGCCTCCTCGCCATTACAGGGAGCATGGGAAAGACTACAACACGCCATTTCACCGCTTCCCTTCTGGGCACGGGCCAAAACGTTCTGCAATCTCCTGGAAATCTGAACAACCACATCGGTTTGCCGCTGACCCTGCTTGAGATCGATGAACACCACGATAGTGCGGTCGTGGAACTGGGCATGAACCACCCAGGGGAAATCTCGCTGCTGTCATCGATATGCCATCCGAGCGGGGCACTCATCACCAATGTCGGCCCCGTTCATTCCGAATTCTTTTCAAGTATGTTGGAGGTTGCGCAAGCCAAGGGCGAGATTCTGGACCATCTTGATCCCGCGGGAACCTACTTTTACAACGCAGATGATCCGCTTGTGGTCGGACTAAGAGACCAGTTCAGCGGCAGGCAGGTCTCATTCGGCTTTGGGACGGATGCCAATTACCAAGTCACTGACTTTCACTTTAAGAACCTCCAGAAGATGGAGTTCTCGATTGAAGGACCTGATTGTCTAATCAAAGCGAGCGTTCCCTTCATTGGAAAGCATGTCCTCTACAACATTGCTGCCGCCACTGCTGTGGCCCTGGAATCGAACCTGGAGCCGAAGGCGGTTCAAAACGCCCTCAGTTCCCTTCGCCCACTGCCTCAACGGGGCCAGATCCTTGAGTGCGAGGGCATCACAATCTGGGACGATACCTACAACTCCAACCCCGAAGCTGTGAACACCTTGCTCGATACCCTGCGCCTGGTGACAGGCTACCACCGCAAGGTCCTCGTGCTGGGCGACATGCTGGAACTCGGCTCCGAATCGACAAAATACCACCGCCAGGTCGGAGGGAAAGCCGCCAGTTCCAATTTGGACTACATATTCACGGTTGGACCGGAAGCCTGGAACGCCGGAGCTGAAGCTGGAAACACGGGGTTTCCACAAGGCCATATTGATCACTTTAATGACAGCCACGGAGCCGCGGAGTTCCTGAGACACTTTCTCCAGCCCGGTGATCTCGTCCTGATCAAGGGCTCACGAGGAGTTCGTATGGAAGTGATTACTGAATCACTGCGGGGGGTGCTATCTTGATCTACTATTTGCTGTATTCACTCCACGACGAGTTCACCATCTTGAATGTCGTCCGGTACATC
The DNA here is from genome assembly GCA_030614585.1 of Acidobacteriota bacterium. Classification (GTDB taxonomy): domain Bacteria; phylum Acidobacteriota; class UBA6911; order RPQK01; family JAPXNP01; genus JAUWTT01. The sequence continues at coordinate 13,067 of JAUWTT010000016.1, read as the reverse complement.
ACGTTTCGCACCGCTTATGCGTCCATGACCGCCCTCTTCCTGAGCATGTTCCTTGGTCCCTGGCTTATCCGCAAGCTCCAAGATTTTCAGATTGGCCAATACGTACGAGAAGATGGCCCGTCGACTCATCATGACAAGGCAGGCACCCCGACTATGGGAGGGCTTCTGATAGTCATAAGCATTATCGTACCCACTCTTCTCTGGGCCGACCTCTCAAACGCTTACGTGTGGCTGGCTCTGATTTCACTCATCTTCTTCGGTGCCGTTGGCTTCGCTGACGACTATATGAAACTGAGTCAAAAGCAGTCCCTGGGGCTTCGATTCCACCAGAAGATTCTGCTCCAGGTCCTGTTTGCCATAAGCATAGCTCTCACACTCATCTACTTGAACAGGATCGGACTGTACAGTTCCGATCTGAGTGTACCGTTCTTCAAGCGTTTCACTCCCGAACTTGACCTGGTCGTCTTCGGAGTATCGACGTTCATCCCCTTAGTCATATTTGTCCTGTTGGTAATTATCGGAAGCAGTAACGCTGTCAACCTGACCGACGGGCTCGACGGTTTGGCAAGTGGTTTAGTGGTTATTGCTGCGTCAGCTCTTACGGTTCTAACTTATGTAACGGGCCACGCAACATTTGCCGAGTATCTCGACTTGATCAAGAACACGTATGCCAGTGAACTCACCATTTTCTGCGGTGCTATGGTGGGCGCAACGCTGGGGTTTCTCTGGTACAACTGTTATCCCGCCCAGCTATTCATGGGAGACGTCGGATCGATGGCGCTTGGCGGAGCCATCGGGACCGTGGCGCTGCTGATCAAACAGGAACTGCTCCTCTTTTTCATAGGAGGCATTTTTGTTCTCGAGGCCCTCTCGGTGATTCTGCAGGTGGGATCATTTCGATTCAGAGGGAAACGCATTCTGAAGATGGCCCCACTTCACCACCATTTCGAGCTACTCGGATGGAAAGAGCCCAAAGTTGTTATTCGTTTTTGGATCATGGGGATCATCTTCGCCCTTTTCAGTCTAACCACCCTGAAGCTGAGGTAACCAGGAAACTCCATTGAGTGGAAGTGTAACGCGCAAATCAAACATTGAAGATCTGAACCAGGAAGCTGAAGGGATGCGGCTCCAGGGCAAGAAGGTACTGGTTGTTGGCCTGGCTCGAAGCGGAGTGTCAGCGGCCGCCCTTCTGACTCGGAAAGGAGCCCACGTAACTGTTACTGACGTCAGATCTGAATCTGAACTGACAGGCTGCGTCGAACCACTGAGTAGTGCCGTTGAACTCAGGTTGGGGGGGCATGATACAAAGGATTTCCTAGCCTCGGACCTCATCGTGCTGAGTCCCGGTGTGCCCGCCTCCCTCGCGGAGATTCAGCAAGCTCTTGCCAACGGAATTCCCGTCATCAGCGAAGTTGAATTGGCCTACCGGTTCCTCAGAGGCACATTCATTGGTGTGACTGGATCGAACGGCAAAACAACTACCACAAGTTTAATAGGACGAATTCTGAAATCAGCAGACCTGACGTCCGTCGTCGCGGGCAACATTGGCGATCCACTGAGCGGCTTCGTCACAGATGAGGAAAGTGGCCCGGCAGATACGGTATACGTGATCGAGTTGTCCAGCTTCCAGTTGGAGACCATTTGCAGGTTCAGATGCGACGTTGCAGTGCTTCTCAACATCACCCCGGATCATCTGGATCGTTATTCAGGCTTCTCGGCCTACACAGCTGCCAAAGAGAGAATCCTGCTCAACCAGACCGAAAACGACTTCGCAGTGATCAACCATGATGACCCGACGTCCTGGAAGTTAGCTGGTTCAACCAATGCACACATATTTCCTTTCAGCAAGGGCAAACGTCTTGAGGAAGGTGTTTTCATTGAAAGGGGAAAGATCATTATTCGGCGCGAAGGTGGGGATCAGGAAGTTATGCCAGTCTCCAGTGTCTCGTTGAAAGGTGAACACAACCTGGAGAATGTCCTGGCCGCAGTCGCTGTGGCGTCTCTCCTGGGAGTGTCCCGAGATCACATGTCCCATGCTATCAGTAGTTTTTCCGGCGTTGAGCACCGGCTCGAACTGGTACGGCGTTTCAGAGGGATTGAGTATTACAACGACTCAAAGGCAACTAATCTCGACTCGGCCAGCAAGGCATTACAGGCTTTCGAGACGAATCTCATTGTGATCATGGGCGGTCTGGACAAGGGAGCCGATTTTGAGCAGCTTCGTTCTCTCGTATCGCGAAGAGTCAGAAGACTGATCTTGATCGGGACGGCAGCTGAGAAGATTTCATCCGCACTGTGCGGTGCAGTTCCCATCAGCCATGCGGAAGACCTGAACGAAGCGGTCCACCTGGCCGCGGCATCCGCAAAAGCAAACGATGTGGTTCTTCTGGCTCCCGCCTGCGCCAGCTTCGACATGTTCGAGAACTATGAACATCGCGGGAAAGTGTTCAAAAACTCGGTGATGGCATTGAATTAGAACCAGGATGAGGTTGAACTAAACAATGAATCGGAAGTTACCCTACGACCAGTCCCTGATTCTCATCGTTCTGGCCCTTCTCGGTCTCGGACTAGTGATCGTTTTCAGCGCCTCGTCAGTCATTTCTAAGGAGCTGTACGGCCCCTCGACTGCAATCTTCTTTCGTCAATTGTCTTCAGTTCTGATCGGGCTGCTTCTGTTCTTCGTGGCGATGAGGACCGACTATCATATTCTTGGTCGAAAACCGGTTCTCTACGGCCTACTGGGCATCTCGGCAGTTTTGCTGGTATGGGCCCTGTTCTGCCCCGGCATCAATGGTGTTCATCGATGGATCCTTCTCGGACCTTTCCGTTTCCAGCCCTCAGAGGCGGCCAAGTTCACGGCCATTATCCTGACAGCCTACTTCCTCGCCAGTAAGGGTGGGCAGATAAAGGAGATTGACCGAAGTATGCTGAAATACCTAGCTGTTCTCCTGGCCCTGATTGTAACGGTGCTACTGGCTCCCGACTTCGGCACGTCCACCAGTCTGGCTGCCACGGCTGCACTGCTGCTGTTCCTTGCCGGTCTCAGGCTCCGGTACTACCTGGCACTGGCCGTACTGGCCTGCCCTCTTTTCTACTTCTTGATATACCTGGTACCTTACCGTCGCCAAAGAATCCTAGCCTTCCTCGATCCTTCGGCAGATCCCCAGGGATCGGGATACCAGATCATCCAGAGTCTTGTAGCAGTTGGTTCCGGCGGGCTAACCGGCAAAGGGCTGGCTCAGGGGACTCAAAAGCTGTTCTTCCTGCCTGAAGCCCACACCGATTTCATCTACGCCGTCGTTGGTGAAGAACTGGGTCTTTTGGGCTGCACACTTATTCTATTGTTATTCGTCCTTCTTCTGTGGAGAGGAATCCACGTCTCAATAAGGGCAGACACGGTTTTCGGAACTTTTCTGGGTTTAGGCATCGTGATGATGATCGTCTTCCAAGCCCTTTTCAATATCAGCGTTGTCTTGAGCATGGTCCCAACCAAAGGCATCCCTCTGCCCTTCATCTCAGTTGGGGGTTCATCGATCCTAGTCATGTTGGTTTCAGTGGGAGTGCTTCTGAACATTTCACAGCATACACGAGGAGCAGTAGGCCCCAGTGCAGGCATCGCAACAGCGGGTTGGCACGGAATCGCGGAACAATCAGGATCTAGTAGGAATGGTAAGTCAACTTAACAGAGTGTTGTTTGCAGGAGGAGGAACCGGAGGTCACGTCTATATGGCTATCGCTATCGCACAGCAACTCAAAATGAGGCAGCCAGGTATCGACGCCCTGTTCGCAGGTACTAAAAATGGCTTGGAAGCCCGAATCGTCCCCAGCTTAGGTTTCAAGCTCGAGACGATCAGAATCGGAGGCCTTAAGAAGGTTGGTGCGCTACAAAAGATCAGGACGGTTCTTCAGCTGCCTTTGAGCCTTTCGAGTTCCCTCGGAATCATCCGTCGATTCTCGCCCCAGGTTGTGGTCGGAGTCGGCGGTTACTCCTCAGGCCCAGTTGTCCTTGCTGCCTGTCTTCACCGAGTTCCAACCCTGATCATAGAGCCAAATGTTTACCCCGGGTTTGCAAACCGGATACTGTCGAGGTTTGCCGGTAGGGCCGCAGTTGCCTTTGAAGAGACCGCAGGCTGGTTCGGACGCAAGGCCCACGTAACCGGGGTGCCTGTCCGCTCTGAGTTCTTTGAAGTTCCGGCGAAGAGCACCCCAGGAACGCCGCCCACTCTCCTTGTCTATGGTGGCAGCAGGGGTAGTCAGCCCATAAATGAGCTGATGGTTGCAGCACTTCCCTTCCTCTCACCGGAACAGGTGTCCATCATCCACCAGACTGGACCTCAGAACTATGAGGAAGTGTCAACCCGATACAAAGACATCGGCTTTCCTGCGGAGGTCCTTCCCTATATCGACAACATGCCCTGATACTTCGACAAGGCAGACCTTTTGCTCTGTCGAGCGGGTGCTTCTACGATGGCGGAGATCACTGCTGCCGGAAAGCCGGCGATACTCATACCTTTCCCACATGCAACGGACGACCACCAGCGCAAGAACGCGGAAGCCCTTGCGGTTCGAGGTGCTGCGGTGCTGGTTCACCAGAAGAGCACCGACGGCCAACAACTCGCAACAGCCATCAAGGAACTGGCAGGGGACCGCAAACGCCTGATCAGCATGTCCACTGAAAGCAGAAAACTGGCAAAACCAGAAGCGGCAAACACTATCGTGAATCTGATGGAGGAAATAGCACAGTGATGGTTTCGGCGAGGCTACGAAATAAATTGGACGCGGTTTTCGGGAGCAAGCAAAACCCTAAAAGCCTACCCTACCCAAAAGCTTCTCCCGCGTTTCCGGGCTCCATCCGTAGCCTCTCCCAATCCATTACTGATAACTCTCCCCAAACCGCCAGCGCCTCGGCAATTATTCCTATCGAACACAAATTGGCCCACAATGCCAACGGAAACCGAGGGATCCAATTCGGTCTGGCCATGCACGCTGTTTCGGATCTGTCCGGTGCGTCTCGAACCGGTCTACGAGCAAAACGGGGACATCTGTCGGTCTCAGCAAAGGAGAGAATCTAAAAGCCATGTGGGAGGAATCTTTCGGTAATCTTCGCAGGTTCCACTTTGTCGGCATTGGCGGTACAGGCATGAGTGCTTTGGCTGAAATCCTCCTCAGCTCCGGTTATGAGGTCACCGGTTCGGATCTGAGCCACAGTGAGATAACTGCTCATCTCGAACGACTGGGAGCCGGAATCCAGCTGGGGCACGACGCTAGTCACCTCCAAGATGCCGAAATAGTGGTCATCTCGTCGGCGATCCATTCCGACAACATCGAAATCAAGCAAGCCCGCAAAACTGGAGTCCAGGTAGTGCATCGTGCGGACCTACTCGCTGAATTAATGCGCTTCAAACAGGGCATCACCGTTACCGGCACGCACGGAAAGACAACCGTCACTTCCATGATTGGAATGATCCTTCTGGATGCCGACCTGGACCCAACCATTGTAGTGGGTGCACGGGTCAAGGGCCTTGGAAGTAACGCGCACCTGGGCACCGGCGACCATCTGGTAGCGGAGGCAGATGAAAGTGACCGTAGCTTCCTGAAACTACGACCTGTTCATACAGTTCTGACAAATATCGACGACGATCATCTGGACGAATACGAAAACCTCGACGACCTTCGGAAGACCTTTCTGACATACCTGGAATCAGTACCTTTTCAAGGTTCAATCATCGCCTGTACTGACGATCCCAACACTAGACAGATTCTCCGAAAACTTCACCGCCCGGTGGTAACCTACGCCTTGGATTTTCAGGCTGATTACTCTGCCTCAAAGATTCGCCTCCTGGGCTTGCAGACCACCTACCTGCTGAGCCGGCGGGGCAAGGAACTTGGGGAGGTTAAGCTAAGAGTTCCAGGCCGGCACAACATTCAGAATTCACTGGGTGCTGCTGCCTTGGCGCTCTCGTTGAAAATCCCGTTTGAGTCCGTATGTGCTTCGTTGGGGAGCTTTGCAGGGGCAGAGCGAAGACTTGAATGGAAAGGAGAAAAGGAGGGGGTCTGGGTATTCGACGATTACGGTCACCATCCAAGTGAAATCAGAGCTACTCTTGAAGCTTGCAGGGGCCTAGGGCGGAAGATCGTTCTCGTATTCCAGCCACATCGCTATTCCCGGACCGCCCAACTGGCGAACCAGTTTGCCGACAGCTTTCAGGGGGCGGATGATTTGTTTCTAACGGACATCTATGCGGCGGGTGAATCGCCGCTCGATGGCATCGATTCGAAGACCTTAAGTGACAAGATAGCCTTGTCTCGTCCCGTCAACTACGTTCCACCAACCCAGGATTTGTTGCCGATACTGAGGGACAACATAGAGCCCGGAGACCTGCTCTTGACAATGGGCGCAGGTGACATCTGGAAGGTGGGGGAGGCGTTCCTTGAAGAAAGCAGTTAAGAGAAAGAAAGTCCGACTGGCTCGTGTAGCTGCAGTGACAGCGCGAGTTCTTTTCTTCTTCAGTGTACTGGCGGTTGGCCTGTTTGCTTTTTACTACTGTCAGAACGCACTGGAAACGGGGTCCCATTTTGTGCTCGAGAAGATTGAGTATAGAGGAGCCAACCGATTCGACCAGGAAGCCTTCAGCGCCTTCCTGCGAAAGAATTTTGACCGGAATCTTCTCAGTCTCGACATCCATCACGTTCGTGCGCTTGTCGAAGGCGAAACCTGGGTCAAGCATGGGTTGGTCCGGCGGAAACTTCCAACTACTCTCGTCATCCAGCTGGTTGAAAGGGAGCCTGTAGCTGTGGCCGTGATCGACACTGAACTTTATGTGGTTGATGAAGAAGGCGTGGTGCTCGACGCATTCGGACCAGCATACGAGTCTCTGGACCAGCCAATCGTCAAGGGACTCAGAAACGTTGCTCGTGAAGAATCTGCGGTTGAGAACGCACACCGGATGAACCTGTACCTCCAGGTCGTAGCTGCTCTCCAGGGCGACAGCTTCAACCACACGAACTCAATTTCGGAGATTGATGTTGAAAATCCTGAAAGGATTGCTGTAATTCCATCGGATGATCCGGTTGCGGTGTATCTCGGCAACGACTTTTTCAGGAAACGATATGAAGTTTTTCTATCGCAAAAACAGCTCTACTTTCGGTTGAAGGAGAAATACGGGCTTATCGAGTATGTCGATGTAACGTACGACAACAAGATCATCTTCCATACCCCCAACAAGGCGGTGGTGGGCTGATGAAGCGGATCGACGGCGAACAGGAACTTTCACTCGCTCCAATGCGAACGTGGACGGCCTCAATGCAGGGAGAGTATGCCTAAGACAAAGGGAACGGTGGCGAGTATCGATCTGGGAACCACGAAGATCTGCGTCTGCATCGGAAGACTGGCCGGCAACGATATTGAAATCCTGGGTACTGGCTGGCACCCATCAGCTGGTCTCCGAAAGGGTATAGTCGCGAACCTTTCTGAGACGGCTAAAAGCGTTAAGGCCTGTCTCGAGCAGGCCGAGCGTGAAGCGGAGAATGTCGTGGAATCCGCTTACGTCAGTGTGGGAGGAACATACCTTAGAGGGGTAAACACCTCAGGCGAAGTAGAGGTTCTCGGCAGAGGAAACTGTGTCTTCCCTGAAGACATCAGCCGTGCTGTCGCCGAAGCCGATCCAAAAGACATTCCTGAGGGATACGAGATACTGCACAAGCTCACCCAGGGTTTTTCACTGGACGGTCACGGGGGAATTGATGAGCCGATTGGAATGACGGGAAATCATCTGGCTGTCAAGATGCACGTGGTCATGAATGCTTCCGCCGTTATTCAGAACATTGCAAACACGATCAACCAGGCAAATGTCGTTGTTAACGGGGTTGTCATGCAGCAACTCGCAGCGGCCGAAGCAGTGCTCACACAGGATGAAAAGGAACTCGGGACAGTTCTCGTTGACATCGGAGGTGGCACTACCGATATCTCGGTGTACAACCGGGGAAGCATTTGGCACTCAGAGGTGCTTCCTATGGGCGGAGCCCTTATTACAAAGGACCTCGCAATCGGACTCAAAGCCCCACTGCAAGACGCCGAGGAAATCAAGAAAACTCTGGGAAGTGTCTTTCCGACCGAAGTCCCTGATGAAGAAATTGTCGAAATCCGTGAAATGGGTTCCAATCGGCAGCGTGTGATCTCGAGACGACTGGTTTGTCAGATCATCGAGGCTCGTGGCGACGAAATCTTGAAGTCGATTAAGAACAGCCTGGCAAAGGCGAAAGTGCGACCTGAACTTATCAGTGGTGTCGTTCTCACGGGAGGCGGAGCCCTTTTGCAAGGACTCCGAGAGAAAGCGCAAGACACATTGGGGGTTGAGGTCCGGTTGGGTTATCCGATCAACTTCAGAACGAAGAACAAAGAGATCCTGAACCCGGGCTACGCAACCGCCCTTGGCCTGGTCCGGTACGCAAGGGATATTCATCAAGACCCAAGTGAAAAACCGGCTTGGTCAGGTCTAATGAAGATTAAAACGTGGCTTATGGGGAAGATATAAACGGTTACTAAATGGGACTGCGGTCCGCGACGAGGACCAGGTCCTTCCTGAGGAATATGGCAATGAGGAGGCCAGTATGACGCTTAGACTCAACGACGACAGAGTCATTAAACTTTCATTCGAGGAGAAACCTCTCATTGGCGCGGCTTTGAAAGTCGTAGGCGTTGGCGGGGGGGGCTGCAACGCGGTCAACCGAATGATTGAAGCGGGGATTGAAGGTGTCGAGTTCATCGCAGCGAATACCGACCTCCAGGCCTTACGCCAGTCCTATGCTCCTCGAAAGCTGCAGCTGGGGGATAAGTTGACAAAGGGACTTGGTGTTGGCTCAAATCCGGAACGCGGTCGCCAGGCTGCACTGGAAGACACCGAGAAGATCATCGAATTGCTCGAAGGGGCTGACATGGTTTTCGTCACCGCAGGCCTGGGCGGTGGAACGGGGACGGGTGGTGCTCCGATTGTTGCCGGTCTGGCCGCCGAGCTTGGAGCACTCACGGTGGCTGTCGTCACCACACCATTCGAGTTCGAAGGCCAGAAACGCAGGGACCAGGCCCTCCGCGGATTGGATGAACTGAGGAACACTTCAGATACGGTTATCACGATCCCTAACGAGAGACTTCTTACTACCGTGCCTCCAGGGACTTCACTTTTTGAAGCGTTTCAATTCGCAGACGATGTTCTGCGACAAGCTGTACAAGGAATCAGCGATTTGATCACGGTTCCGGGTGTCATCAACCTTGATTTTGCCGATGTCAGAACCATTATGTCTGGAATGGGGATGGCGCTGATGGGAACCGGTATCGCGGATGGTGACGATCGAGCACTGACCGCGGCTACGCGGGCGATTTCAAGCCCATTACTCGAAGACTGCACAATCCGCGGTGCTCGTGGAGTCCTCATCAATATCACCGGCAGCGCGAAAATGTCTTTGCAGGAAGTCAGTGAAGCCAGCAAGATCATCCAGCAGGCGGCCCATCCAGAGGCTCACATCATTTTCGGTTCGGTATGCGATGAAAACATTGGAAACAAGATGAAGATCACTGTGATTGCTACTGGATTCACCGAAGAAGGAGACGCCTTTGATACAAGGCCCGGTTTTGGAATGGACGAGGAAGAGGATGAGGAACCGGCCTTCTCGGCGACAGCGATCAGTGCATTTCCGGGCAGTGAAATGGGCTTTGCAGACGACGCAGTTGGAGCACACACCCCTTCGACTGAGGCCGACGTCTTAGAGATTCCAACCTTCCTGCGGCGAAGTCTGGACTGAGATGATACTGGCGGGTGACGTTGGCGGAACTAAGTGCAATCTGGCGATTTTCGATGTCGTAGACGACCGGTTTCTGCCAATCGAAGAGGCGACTTTCCCCAGTCGCGATTTTCAGACTTTCGAGGAGGTTGTCCTACGCTTCCTGGAGCTAGACGGAGTGTCTCGTCTGAGAGCGGCGGTTAGGGGTGCCGCCTTTGGAATTGCCGGACCGGTAGTTCGCGGTAGAGTCAAAACTCCGAACTTGCCGTGGACTATCGAAGTTGACGCACTTCAGAACCGACTTCAGCAGCAGTCGGTTGACCTGATCAATGACCTGGAAGCAACCGGATATGGCGTGCTGATTCTTGAGAGTCACGAGTTCCAAACCCTGAACAAGGGAGAAAAAGATCCCCAGGGACATATGGCTCTGGTCGCAGCTGGAACCGGGCTGGGAGAAGCCCTCCTGGTGAGGGGCGAGGGCAAAGTATATCCAGTGCCTTCTGAGGGGGGGCACTCTGACTTTGCACCACGAAACGAGCTCGAACTCGATCTGCTCAGGTACCTGCTGGAACTCTGGCCGCATGTGAGCTATGAACGCGTACTCTCAGGCCCGGGCCTGCTGAACATATACAACTTCCTGAAAGACTCTGAATTGGGCCAGGAAACCCCCTGGTTTCAAGAGAAGGTTGCTGCAGGGGAAGATCCCGCTGCAGTAATTTCGACCGCAGCCCTGCGAGAAGAGTGCCCGCTGTGTGTCCAGGCTTTGGACATTTTCAGTTCCATCTACGGAGCCGAAGCGGGCAACCTGGCTCTGAAAGTAAAGGCGGTGGGCGGAACATTCGTCGGAGGCGGGATCGCTCCCAAGATTCTCCCCAAGCTTTGCGACGGGACTTTCCTCAAGGCGTTCCTGGATAAGGGGAGGATGGAACCGTTGATGAGATCGATGCCGGTCCAAGTGGTTCTGAATCCCAAGACCGCTCTCTTCGGTGCAGCGAGTTTCGCCCGCGTTCGCTTAGAGGGAGCTGAAGGAACTCGAACCGGTGATCGGTAATCGGTAATCGGTGGAGCTACCCTCGTGCTCCCGATCGTAAGCGACAACTTCCCTCCGATGCGTTGTCTCCGTTAGCGAACTTTACGAGCTCTGCGTGAAATGTAGACACTTCACGCAGAGCCGCCAGTTTGCCAAAGGTTTATTCGATTACGAGCATCCTCCTTCGCTAAAGCTATGGAGGACAGGCCGGGGCCAGGTGGGAGGGCTCCGAAGCTTGGAAACGCCTCGATCGACTCCCGTGTCTGGTTAGCGTATTATCTGGAAACAAAGCACAATTAACGGACTTATCTGGGAACCAGATAATTAGTGGCTGGACAGATGATGCACCGTAAATCGAAGGAAACACAATGGAAATACAAGAATGCACGCCCTATCTAAGCGTAAATAATGCCGAGAAGGCTGTCGCATTCTATTCTCAGGTCTTTAGTACCAAACCATGGTTACTCCTGACTATGTCTGATGGTCGCGTCATGCACAGTGAATTTCGAGTTGGTAATACTCGCTTCTTTCTAAGCGACGAGCTTCCTGAGCACGGAGGAACACCGAGTCCAAAAACTTTGGGTGGCACCACAGTAGCTATTCATCTTTATGTTACCGATTGTGACAAGCTGGTTAAAGAAATGCTAAATAATGGTTCAGAATTATTAATGGAGCCTACTGATATGTTTTGGGGCGATCGATTCTCTCGTGTGCGTGACCCATTTGGTCATGAATGGGGTATTTCGACACAACTGAAAGAGATGTCTCCCGAAGAACTCGAGAAGATAGCTTCGAAAGTGTTCGAAAACACAGAAAAGCAATGAATGTAGTTAATAAATGTCTAACAGATTGGATGCAGCCACCAAGACCCGGAATGCATGACAGAGGAATCCAGCGGCGTGGTTGCGCCGATAGGAGAGGGCATGAAAGAAAGTCGTGAAGCTAGAACCGAAGCGTTGCCACCCCACGCCCAACTGATCCAGATGAGCACCGGCTACTGGGTGTCGCGGATTGTCTACGCCGCCGCCAACTTGGGTCTTGCCGATCATCTCGCGAAGGGCCCGAAGAGCGCTGCCGAGCTGGCCGGGGCGACCCGCACGCACGAGCCATCCCTGCACAGGCTGATGCGCACACTGGCAAGCCTCGGGATCTTGTCTGAAGATACCGACCACCGCTTTGCACTTACGCCCCTTGGCGAGGCGCTCAAGACCGGCGCTCCGGGGTATGCGCGAAGCAGCATTCTTTCCCTTGCGGGTGACTTGAGGTGGCACTCATGGGGGGAATTTCTCTATTGCCTCGAGACCGGCAAGACAGGAGTCAAGAAAGCCTTTGGCATGACGGGCTGGGAGTATCTTGAGCAGCACCCCCAAGAGATGACGTATTTCCAGGAGCTGTGCATCGGCTTCCACGGTCACCTGCCGGCAGCGGTTGCAGCGGCTTACGACTTCTCCGGGTTCCAGACCGTTGTCGACATTGGCGGTGGCACCGGCAATATGTTGGCCACGATTCTCGACCACTATCCGGGCACACGTGGCGTCCTGTTTGATTCGCCGGATGGTGTTCGTGAAGCACCCGCACTAATCGAGTCGCGCGGTCTTACGGATCGCGTCACTGTCGAGGCCGGCGATTTCTTCACGAATGTTCCAACGGGCGGTGACGCGTACCTCCTATCGCACGTTATTCACGACTGGAATGACGACCAGTGCCTCACCATCCTGGGTCATTGTCACAGAGCAATGAACCCCAGAGGCCGCCTGTTGATCATCGAGATGGTGCTGCCAGAGGGAGATGTCCCGGATCTCGGCAAGGTTGTTGACATGGAGATGCTCGTAATGGCTGGGGGACAGGAACGCACCGAACAGGAGTACGGCACACTGCTTGGCAAGGCCGGCTTTCGTCTTGCGAGAGTTGTGCCCACTGAATCGGCAGTAGGTGTCGTGGAAGCCATTCCAGTCTAGACAGATGGATCCGACTGGCTAACAACGCGATCGAGCCGCCGCAAGAGAAGCGCGGCTCATCGCTAAAGCCGTTCGCCGGCAAAAGGATATTCATGAACTCGAAAACAGTCTGTGTTTTAACTATTGTCGTTCTAGCTTTCGTCGTTTCCGTAAACGCTCAAGAACCAAAAGACAAACAACCCGGCACACGAAAGGTCTCACAAATGCCACAGAAAGAGCTTTTTAAAAAACTGATTGGGAAATGGGAAGGTACCAGCCGAACTTGGTTCGAACCGGGCAAACTCGCTGATGAATCTAAGATT
>JAUWTT010000649.1 GCA_030614585.1 Acidobacteriota bacterium | reverse complement strand
GGAAAAACTCTTCGATCGTCCGAGCCATCTGGGTGTCCGGGGCCAGTTGTAACGTCCGAGGATTCTCAAATTCGACCTTGTCTTCAGTCTGAGGATTATCGGCGAACAGGAAACCACTTCCTGACCACGCACCGAGAACCAACTCGGCATCCTGGTCTGACACATTAGTCAGTGCCAGGCCCGTAAAGAATCCTGGTTCGCCGTTCTCACCCTCAGTGGACGACAGGAATTCCGGAACGAAGAACCGCTGAGTATCCTTAAGCAGTTCCACCGTATTTGCATTGAAATTGACAACCGTCAATACCTCTCCGTCAGGAACCAAAGCGAGATAAAGTGGTGCGGAAGAGTAAGTAATGATCCCAGTTGTCAGCTCGCCGTTTACCGTCCGTCCAACTTCTCGCTCAACATCTCCTCCGACATCAATTGCATCGAGGACCTCCAGAGATTCAAGGTCAAACACCAGGATCGAGTCGGTCATTGGAGCGGCCAGGTACATGAGCTTGCCGTTATCTGAGAATGCGGGTTTCGAACGGGATCGGAAATTACTTCTCGTAGGGAAGGTTGTTTTGGCCGTCGCTTCAATCGGATCAACGAAAGAAACTGCCAGGGCTCCAACAACTACGAATTCTCCTGTTGGGGCGTAATAGGAGCCGGCAGCAATCCCTGCGACGGGTATTGGTTCAGCGAACTGTTTGGTCTCAAAGTCCCAGAGCCATGCCCGATCGGGCGAAAGCTCAGGCAAGGGTGAGATATTACTGATCTGTTGATCTGCGATTAATCCGTAGTGGCCGTCAGTCGAAATAGAAAAGAGTGTAACTGCGGTAAAGTCGTGGAGGATATGAAAACTATCTGGATCGCTTTTGCTTCCGGTTGGGGGGGCAAGTGTCTCCAGAATTGTGAAGTTCACTGGATCCACTAGAGTGACTGAATCGGGAAACTCGTCACGCGGGAGACTCGTCGAACCGACCAGGACCACCGCGAGATAGCTGTAATCAGGCGCTGCTGATATTGATGAAGGCCGAGTTCCCGGCGTGAATTCGAGCCGGGGACCGGTTTCCTCCAGGGAATTCACGTCGAAGCGAAGCAGTTCATCCGTTACCAGCGAAGCCAGATATCCGGTCTGACTATCGGCTGAAAACACTATGTTGTTGGCAAAAGAAAGAAATACCTCACTGAGTCTAGTTTTTCGAACTTTCAACGTACTCACGTCAATCGACGCAATTGACGCAATCTGTGCACCGCTGGAATCCAGGGTGGGCAGGTTCTCTTCGAGATGGATGCATGGCAGCAGCACCTTTTTCCCATCGGGCGTAATAGTGATTTGACCTGGGTTTGGCCCGACCTCAATCAGCTTGATGATCTCACCTGTTTTCGGGTCAAATACAAGGACCCGGTCCGAGCCGGAATAGCTGACGAACCCTCTGGCTGAGTCAGGCGTGATTACAATGTTGGGAGAGAAGTTCAGATCGATGGTCCCACTAACCGAAGGTGCTGACGTCTCGAGCACATTCCCGTCGACAGGAATATTATTCACATCGAATTTAAGGCTCTCATCAATCTCGGTTGGGTCGATTGTCCCAAAAAGCCGCTGCGCCTGAACTTGCGATACGGATAGCGCAAGCAGAATGAAAATCCAAACTCTGTATGTCATAGTAATCTTCTCTTTTCGGACGACGATACGTGAAACGTTACAAAAGGGGGGGGAAGGAGAAACCGACTCGCACCTCTGTCCCCCCCACCCTTCTCACCTGATTGTGTAGCGAAGCATTGGGGGGGGGGCTCAATCGTAACGCCGGCATCGTTGTTGCCGTGCCCGTGAAGGGCAACCGGGCTTCCAAGCCTGTCGCAAGCTGGAAGTTGGCGCTACGCGTTCGCCCGAGGCCACTGCTTCAAGTAATTTTTCTGAAAACCATCGTTACCAGCAGTTCGTCTCCCGTTTCTTTGTAGAAGACGTGGACAGTTGTTCCAGGATCGTAATTGGATGCCCCTCTGATAGTAGCATCATCCAGTATAAGACTCCTTGAGCCCCACTCGGAGTCCACAACGAGAGACTTGTTATCCATTGACTCGACAGTACCGTAGAAATCGAAGACCTGCTC
>JAUWTT010000024.1 GCA_030614585.1 Acidobacteriota bacterium | reverse complement strand
CGGAAGATAAGCTTCCAGCTTGTCACGATGGGAATCGGCTCCGCAATGACGGCCTGGAAGGCCATCTTCCGCATGTCACACTGGAAATTCTCCTGCCTGCGAGCTGGAAAATCGGGGAAATTTTCCTTGTTCCTGTGCCTTCACGAATTCCCGCTTTCTCAGAACTATTCACTTAAGTCGCATAGAATCCATCACATAGATCTTCATCTTCCGAATTGGCACAGATGTTGCAGCGTGTTCAGCAGATCTGTGTTGATAGGAATCAAATTGTGTCCAGAAGATGTCAGATGATGTTCTCAGATAAGCAACAGGACACGACGCGTGGGAGTAAGACATTGCGGAGAGACATCCCGAAGGGGAATCGAATGAGAAGCTGCCTGGTTCTGGCCGGTTGGCTGGCCGTCGCTATGCCAATGCTTATGGCACAGGAGATTGCCAGGAGTGGCGTAGTGGTCGAGGTTGAATCCGAGGGCGCCTTCTTGTTGCGTGATTTTGACGGTGGTGAAATCGAAGTTCTTTTTGATGAGCGGACAGAAATCTCAGAGAGAAAGAAGAACCCGTTTCGGAGAGCTGAGCGATACTCCTCCGAGCAACTCGTTGTGGGTTTGCAGGTGGATGTGACAGGGTATCTGAAGAACAAGCAGAGCCTCCTGGCGGCTGAAATCAAGTTCACTAAGGATGACTTGAGAACGGCTGAAATTGTGTCGGCCCGTGTCGTGCCTCTGGAGAAAAGAATCGAGGACGCTCAGGGTAGAGTGGGCGAATTAGAACAGCGGCATAGAGAGGATACTCAGGATTTCTCAGGACAACTTACAGAACTGAGTGAGGCATACAAAACTACTCGGAACCAAGCCCACGAAAATCATGAGGCTGCTGAACGAGCTCAGAACACTGCTGATCTTGCTCTTTCAAGTGTGAATCTAGCAACCCGACGTCTGAATACGCTGGATGATTATGAAATAGGCAAGACAGAAACGGTCTATTACAAGTTCGGCAGGGTGGATCTATCTGATCAGGCTCGGAGGAAGCTGGATGACCTGGTTCAAGATATTCCCTCGCAAAAGGGGTTTCTGATAGAGGTGAAAGGGTTTGCCTCTGCTGACGGCGACCCCGAATACAATAGTCTGCTTAGCAAGCAGCGTGCTGAGGCTGTAGTCCAGCACCTCATTGAATACCATCATATTTCTTTGCGCCGATTCATCGCGCCCTACGGATTTGGTGAACAGCATCCCATTGCAGACAATGCTATCCCGGAAGGACGCAGCATGAATCGTCGAGTTGAAGTTCGAGTGCTTGTTAGCCGCGGACTCGGCAATACCGCCGAACTGCAAGAAATGTAGTGAAGAGAATATAAAACTGCACCAGAAAGTAGTGCAGTTTACCCCTTGATCCGGGACATGCTCAGTTTCAGTCTTACCCCCCCCCGAACTCTGAGCATGTCCGGATCAAACTCACCCTGATAATCTGCATTGGACTCGCGACTATCCGCAAGCTCTCGTCAGCGTGAGTTTGCGCCTTCTCTGATCCTGCGTGCTACGACTGCCGGCTGGTCTTTCGTCAGGTTGAGCGGAATCAAAGTGAACGAGAATGAATAGGGTTGCGCTTTCAAACGGAACTCGGGATGGGTTCGGGCGCCCCAGGAATTGTCTCCTCCGACGCCCATCTGTTGCAGGTCCACATTGAGAGTAATGAAGGACCGTTTGTGCAGTTCGAACTGGTGCGCAGCCTTCTCCAGATCTTCATCCATGAAATTACGAGCACTGAAGTTCAGCAGAGGTTCTCCCACCACCTGCATGCCAATGCCCTGGCTGTCGGCCAAAACCAGCCACCGAACGTCAGTCTTGTTTCCGTTTTCCTGCGGCTGTGAGTATTCCACGTACTGCCCGTCCACAGAGCCGGAATAACGTCCCATTCGGGCTCCCTTTTTTCGGTCCCAGTGAGACTCGTGTGGGCCCCTTCCGTACCACGAAAGGCGCTGAAAATGACCTGGTACGGTCATCTTCATTCCGAGGCGCGGGATATCGGGCAGATCAGTGTCACTCGGCTCGAATGCATAGTCCACTCGAATCTGGCCGTCTCCGCGAACTGAATACTTGACCGTGATAGCGGATCGGGGGATAGAGGTTGCAGCTTCGACTGTAATCTCAATTAGGCTTTCGGAGATCTGGTCAGCAACCACGGAGTTCACCTTCCACTTATCCCCCGCGTCTTTCCATGCCCCAAGCCGTTTAGGCATGCTATTCCCGATGTCGTTGTCGATCGGTGCTCGCCAGAAGTTCGGTCGAGGTCCAGTTCGAATCAGTTCGGTGTCTTCGAAAACCAAGGATCCGAGAGTGCCTCTCTTCTTGTCGAACTCAACTGTGAAGTCTTCGCCGAGGATCTGCAGAACATAAGCCGTGTCCTTCATATCAAGATTCTTTGACGAGACCCGTGGTTCCGTCGGCGGATTCCCCTCTGTCAATTGAAGTGGCAACTGTTCCCATGCCAGCTCGTGCCTGGGGGGTGCCCAATCTGTACCATTTCGCAGAGCAAAACTGACATCGAGGAAATACTCAACCCCCGGCTCCGGATCGAAGGATCCGATTGGAATGGTGATGGTCTGGCTCTGGCCTGGCTCCAGAGATAGGCGTTCCAGGTAACCGGCTTTTGCCGTTTCTCCGTCAGCCAGGAGTTTCCAGGTCCCTTGGAGGGTATCCAGACTTTGGAAGTCGTAACGGTTGGTAATACGTACCTCTCCTTTGCGCAGGTCAACAGGTTCTATATCTACGTACTGATAGATCTTTTTGACTTCGTAGAGACTTGGGTGAGCTTTGCGGTCTGCTGTGACGAGTCCGTTCATACAGAAATTGCCGTCGCTGGGAACTTCAGGTGGGCCGAAATCTCCACCGTAGGCAAAGTACTCTTCTCCGTTTTCGGCTGCGGTTCTGAGCCCCTGGTCCACCCAGTCCCAGATGAATCCGCCCTGCAGGTTGGGATACTTCCTAATGGCGTCCCAGTATTTGAAAAGATTCCCTAAACTATTACCCATGGCGTGTGCATACTCGCAGAGAATCAGGGGCCGATCCGAAGTGTTTTCCGCGTAGCGGACAATCTGGTCAACCGTATGATACATGGGGGCCACGATATCGGTATGCGAGCGAGTTCCCGCTCGTTCGTAATGCACCGGTCTGGTGGAGTCCCTTTCATGGATCCATGCGCTTGTAGCTACAAAATTGACACCATCCCCGGCTTCGTTTCCAAGGGACCAGATGATGATCGAGGGGTAATTCTTGTCTCGTTCGACCATCCGGATGGTTCGGTCCATATGGGCCTTTTCCCACTCCGGGTTATTTCCAAGTGTCCTCTTTGGGGCGTAACCCATTCCGTGGGACTCGATGTTGGCCTCGTCGATGACGTAAAGTCCGTACCTGTCACAAAGGTCGTACCACTTCGGCACATTCGGATAATGGCTGGTCCGGACTGCATTGATGTTGTTCTGCTTCATCAACTTGATGTCTTGGAGCATCGACTCAATCGAGATGGTATGACCCGTGTCGGGATCATGTTCGTGCCTGTTCACGCCTTTGATGAGAATGGGAACGCCGTTGACCAGTAGTTGTCCATTCTTGATCTCCACGCTTCTGAACCCGAAGGTGGAGGGGATCACTTGCAGGGTCTTTCCTTCTGCGTCCATCAAGGTTATGAGCAGTCGATAAAGGTGAGGGGTCTCTGAAGACCATTTCAGCGGCTGCTTAACAGGTTGGCTGATTCTGACAGAGCTTCGCTGTCCTGGACCGACAGAGAAAGTTTCTTTGACAGGGGTAAGCACATTGCGGTTTTCAGGATCGAGAAGAGTGATCAGAATCGATCCAGATCGAGCTTCAGTTTCCGAATCGTTTCTAATCTCAACATCCAACTTGAATTCCGCATCGGTGTAGGATTCATCGAGATTCGAGCGGGCCCAGAAGTCCCAAACGTGGAGAGAATCAGTTGAGTACAAATAGACATCTCGGAAGATCCCACTCAATCGCCAGAAATCCTGATCCTCGAGGTACGATCCATCGGACCATCGATAGACTTCAACCGCTATTTCGTTAATGCCTGGATTGAGATACTCGGCAATCTTGAATTCAGCGGGTGTTCTGCTGCCCTGGCTGTAGCCCACTTCTCTGCCGTTGATCCACAAATAGAACGCAGATTCCACTCCAGCAAAATGGATGGATGTCTCCTTGTCTTGCCAGGCTTCCGGGATCTGAAAGGTCCGCCGATAAGAGCCTACCGGGTTGTTATTGTGGGGAATATAGGGTGGATCCGGGGGGCCGAATGGATAGGGAATATTGGTGTAGATTGGTATTCCGTAACCGTGCAGTTGCCAATTCGAGGGCACCGGGATCGTGTCCCAGATGCTGTCATCAAAACCTCGTCTATAGAAGTCCTTTGGTCGCTCCGAAGGCCGTTTAGACCAGCGAAATCTCCAGGGACCATTCAGGCTCATAACGTGTTCAGACCGTTCCCTCACACCGGTGAGAGCAGCTTCCTGGTCCTGGTAGCTTATGAAGTAGGAGCGGGCAGCTTCTTTGTTCTTTCCGATAATGTTCGCGTTTTCCCAGTCATTCGAAGAACTCGCGACAGCTGTCCCCAAAAAGATGATCAAAAGTAATGGTACTGTAGCCTCTCGTTGGAACATCATAGCGCTCTATCTCCTTCTAACCCGTTGCGTATTGAATCATCATGGCGCAAAGAAGAAAAGACCAGATTCTTGCAAGTCTGATGAAGTTGTGTTGGCAGGAGCTGACAGGAGACTCATTGTTGAATAGGGGCGGCTACGAGCCGAAGCTTTGCGACGCGGGTAACCTATAAGAAATGCAGCGTCGGGTAGAATATAATATGGCACTCGGACGCTGAATACCGGAGGAGGATCAGACATGGGTGAGGAAAATCTGGCGGGCACATTTCAACATCATTACGGCGGGGCTCACAGTATCTGTATTCAGGCCCCCGGGCGAGTGAACTTGATCGGAGAGCACACCGATTACAATGACGGATTCGTCTTTCCAGCGGCGATTGACCGGTACGTTACGGTTCTGGCTTCTCCCCGGACCGACCAGGTTGTCCGGGCATATTCGGTTGATTTTGCACAGGCTACGGAGTTCTCGCTTAGTCAGATCGAGCCAAGCAAAGAGGCCCCGTGGAGCAACTTTGTTCGGGGCGTTCTAGTGCAGTTTCAAAAAAGAGGCTTGGAGCTTCCGGGTGCGAATCTGTTGATCAGTGGTGATGTCCCAATAGGTGCTGGTCTCAGTAGCTCTGCCGCGATAGAGGTCGCGGTAGCTGAGACATTCAGGGTGTTGGGTGATCTGGAGATTGATCGAGCTCAGATAGCCTTGCTGAGTCAGGCTGCGGAACATGAATTCATTGGGGTCAAGTGTGGAATTATGGACCAGTTCATTTCGGTTCTCGCCCAGCGTGGCACCGCGCTCTTTCTGGATTGTCGGGATCTCTCTTATTCAGCCGTTCCTGTGAGTGAAGATCTGAGCATTGTCGTGTGCAATAGTGCTGTAGAGAGACGGCTGGACAGCTCGGAATATAACCGCAGGCGCTCTGAATGCGAAGAAGCAGTCAAAGTTCTGAATCAGAAATACGGTGGCATTCACGCGCTGCGGGATGCTTCCATCGAGCAACTGGACGCTGTAAAGCCTCAACTTTCGGATGTACCGTATCGACGTGCTCGTCACGTGATCTCGGAGAACAACAGGGTCCTGGCGGCGGTTGAGGCGCTGCAGGCCGGCAAGACTCAGGAATTTGGTGAGTTGCTCTACCTCTCGCACAGAAGTCTTCGAGATGACTACGAAGTGAGCTGCAAAGAACTGGATGTACTGGTGGAGTTGGCGCGCCTGGCTCCAGGGGTTGTCGGAGCCAGAATGACGGGTGCAGGCTTTGGGGGTTGTACAGTCAATATCGTAGAGAGTAAGGACGTCCAGGGGTTCTGTGACTCCGTTCAGCCTGCATACGAAAAAGAGACGGGGATCCAGTGTCCCATCTATGTTTGTCGGCCTTCTGCCGGCGCCGGTAACTGCGTGAAGTGCTAGCAGCGGTAATTTAAATCCTAACCACCAAGATCACCAAGGGTCCATTTCCCATTGGGCGGAAACGTGGGCTCGGAACGTCTTCTTTTCAATCGTCAAGGTAGTGGTGAGTCGGGAGCGAGCGTAATCGCTCCGCAGCGGATTCGGCAGTAATGTCCCTTTGCGGTGTCCCCAGCATTTCGTATCCCACCATGAACTTTCGTACCGTGGCCGAGCGTAGGAGCGGAGGATAGAAGTGGGCGTGGAGATGCCACTCGTGATGAGGGTTGTCATCCGTTGGACGCTGATGAAATCCCATGGAATATGGAAATGGCGTCTTGAAAAGATTGTCGTAAAGAATTGTAAGTTCTCTCAGGATGGTTGCCAGGCTCGTTCGCTCCGAGATAGGTAGTTCATCGAGCCCAGTTCTGTGACGCTTAGAGATCAGGAGAATCTCAAAGGGCCACACAGCCCAGTACGGTACAACTGCAAGGAAGTGTTCGTTTTCAAGAACCCGGCGTTCACCCAACTCCAATTCAAGGTCCAAGTATCGACAGAGTAGGCAGTGGCCATGCTCCTGTTTGTAGAGGGAGAAGGCATCCTGTTCCTTCCGAGGTTCGTTGGGGACAGTCTCGTTGGCCCAGATTTGCCCGTGGGGATGAGGGTTGCTGCATCCCATCATGGCCCCTCTGTTTTCAAAGATTTGGACATAGTTGATTCCGGGAAGAGCGGCTAGTTCTTGAAACTGTTCTGTCCAAACCGAAAGCACTCGCTCCACGTCGGCCTGAGCCATTCGCGGAATTGCCAGGTCATGTCTAGGCGAGAAACAGACCACCTTACAAAGACCTCGTTCGGCCCGGCTGATAATTAGACCCTCGGAATTGAACTCCCCGGCAGGTACATCCTCGATCAAGGCAGGAAAGTCGTTGTCAAATACAAAGGTGTTTTTGTACTCGGGGTTGCGGACTCCGCCGGCGCGTTCATTTCCCGGGCAGAGATAGCACTCTGGATCATAGGCTGGCCGGCTGTCGGCTACTATCTCTTCAGTCTGACCCAGCCAGGGCCGCTTGGCCCGGTGCGGCGAAACGAGGACCCATTCACGAGTCAGGGGGTTGAATCGCCGGTGGGAGTGCTCTTTGATATCAAACATCGTTCTGCTGCCTCACCTGGGCAGATTCTACTTCGAAGCAGGTTTCTTGCCCATCGAAAGATTTGGTTAACTGGAATTCACAACCTACTGGTTCCACTCAGCTACTAGAACCGAATACCCACTGGGGCGAAAGATCTCGACCTGAACACGGTCTAGTTCTGATATCGTCGCCCACCTCAGGGTCTCCTCGTGGACGGAGCCAGGAGCAAGGTCCGGCAGCACCGCTTTACCTGTTGCCATTGGATGCCCCAACCGATTATAAGCGGTCCAGACGAGCAAGTACTGCCTGAGAGTGTATGCGGGCAGGTCGTTAATCAACGAGCGAGTATTGATAGTGACTGTCATTCGAGTTGCGTTTTCCTCAACTCTGGGCTGTTGAAGGATAATAGTCCTGATCGGAGAGCTTTCCTCCCGAAGAGCAGCCCATGAGGGTTTCCGTTTCCCCAGGAGATCGACAACGCCATGGACTCTTTGCTTAAAGGAACCCTGACCCTTATCACCGATATGAGTGCGGTAGTCGTTGTAGTCAAAGAAGATTGCGCCGGCGACGTTTTTGGCTTGACGGTATCGGTCGGTATGAGTTTTTAGGATTTCGATTCTACGAGCGTCACCGACCGGGTTCTCAGGGTTGCACTCACAGAGACCATACTCGGAGATCACGAGTGCTTTCTCCGGAAAGGCTTGGGCTATTCTTTGAAGATTCGCTTCCAAGTCAGCGAGACTGCCTCCGTACCACGACTCCCAGTAGTCATTCCATTCGATGAAATCGACGAGACCGGAGGCATCTTTCTGCGGGTTCGTCTGGAGAGAATTGGAAGCCCAGGTAAGAAGGCGAGTCGGGTCCAAAGAACGTGCGATCTCTACGCCGCGACTCACGAAACGATGGGCCTCGAGGGACTGGCCACCTATCTCATTGCATAGCCCCCAGGCGTAAATCGAAGGGTGGTTATAGTGAGCAGAGATCATCTCTTTCATCTGTGCTTCCTGGACGCCGTCAAGAGAGCCTTTCATCGTCCGGGGGCCCCAGGCGGGCACCTCTTCCTGGACCAGGATTCCGTTGCGGTCACAGAACTCGAAAACGAAGGGATCTTGTTGCCAATGGAAACGAGTTAAAACTGCATTAAGCTCCTTCATATCCGTCAAAGTTCGATGCATTATTGCTCTGGGCTCAGCCATGCCATATCGCGGATCACTTCCCGGCATCCATTCGACACCCATGAGCCTCATCGGTTCTCCATTCAAGTAGAAGAAGCCATTCTTGACTTCGACACTTCTGATGCCGAAGTTGGCTGCCTTCTCATGGGTGAGATCACCGTTTGAATACAGCTGAACCCGGACTTTGTAGAGGTTGGGGAAGTCGAAGTGCCAAAGATCGGGTTTCTCCACGGCTCCCCGCAACTCAATGACGGACCCGTCGCCCCGACGCATCTTGAGTGGATGCCGGTTCACTCCTCCATCGCGTACTATGAACCCACGGGCCTCAGTCGCTCCTTCTTCTGAGAGGGATCCCTCCAGCTTGAGCCGTACTCTAATCTCCGCCTTCTCGAATCCCGGGCTAAGTTCCGAATCGACAAGGATTTGAGAAATATATGGGCGTGGATAAGCGAGCAATCTGACTGGGCGGATGATGCCGCCGTCGGCGGCCCAGTCCGATGAATTGAGATATGGGAGGGCGTTCTTGGAGAAACGGTTGTCCACTCTTATCACGAGCAGATTGGGCGTGCCTCTTTTCCAATGATCATTGAGCTTGAAACTGAATGGAGTCCAACCGCTCCCGTGATGTTCTCCGATTCTCGAACCATTCAGCCAGATAGTGGCGTCGCGGTAAACAGCATCGAACTCAATCCGCAGGTCACGTTCAGGTTCAATGTTCAACGGACCAAGCTCGAGGGCATACCACCCGATACCGAAATATTCCTCCGTTCCGGGTTCGACCTGCCACGTGTGAGGAACTTCCACCATCCTCCATTCGGAACGATTGTGTGATTTCCTGAACCAGCCTGCCTCCCTTCCTACGTCACCGGGGTCGAGCTGAAACTGCCACATTCCATCCAATGGAACGCGGCTTTCGACCGGTGTTGCATCGACTAACAGCGAAAACAGGGGCAGGACCAGAAAGAACAGAGTGAAAGAGAAAAGCGCCCGTAGGTTGGTAGCTGCGCGAAGTCGGCTCATCTTCATATCAAATCCCTCCAATTCATCATTCTGAAAGCCGAATCCATTTTCATCAAGCTCAAAAACTAATAGGGGATAGAAGTACTTCCAACCGCTTGGGATTTGAAGAGGTTGATCGACTGATACTTTCTGCCAGGGCTTGATTCCGGCCGCTCGAATGACATATGCATAGGACTCAGTGGCAACATGCAGCAGAACCTCTATCTGGAAATGGGCACGAGCGTACCTGGGGCACGAGATGCCACTCCTCACTGCGATCTGTTTTGGGTCGGCCCTGCGGCTCTATCATCTGTACGCACAGATCCTGGTTGATGACGAGTGGCATGCGGTTCACAAGTTACTCTCGGGCGGATACGCTTCTATCCTGACCGACTTTGGATCCGCGGACCACTGTATCCCTCTGACCCTGTTTTATCGATTCTTGTCGGATTGGCTTTGGCTGTCCGAGTTTTCGATGCGCCTTCCGGTACTTGTTTTCGGGATCGCGTCACTATTTGTGATCCCGTTACTTCTGCGTGAATTCATCGGTCGACCGGCGAGCATCCTGTTAGCATGGTTGCTGGCGATTTCTCCCCTGCACATCTACTACAGCCGAATTGCCCGCCCCTACGGAATAAGCCTTCTCCTTGCAGTGTTGGCTGCTGTGGCTTTTTTCAAATGGTGGTCGGGGCATGAGGGGCGCTGGCAGTTGGCGTACTTGTTTGGAGCTGCGATTGGCCCGTTCTTCTCGTTAACGGTGCTTCCTGCCGTCTGGGCGCCGTTCGTATTTGCCGCGCTTGAGACCAAGGCAAGTAAGCGAATGAGAGAGCGATCCTGGAGTGATCTCGCGAGGCTCGGGGTTGCGACGGCGTTCGTGCAAACCGTCCTACTAGCGCCGGCCTTGATTTCCAGTTCCGATGCGATCACGAGAAAACTGGCTTCTGGAACGATGACCTGGCAGACACTGCACGGCTTCCTGGAGCTGATCCTGGGGACGATCGATCCATGGCTCCTTTGCTTCATGGCGGGCCTGATAGCTGTTGGCGTAACCGCCTTGACTCTCGAACAGCGTAGATTCTCCCTCTACATACTATCTGTGAC
The DNA here is from genome assembly GCA_030614585.1 of Acidobacteriota bacterium. Taxonomy (GTDB): domain Bacteria; phylum Acidobacteriota; class UBA6911; order RPQK01; family JAPXNP01; genus JAUWTT01. The sequence goes on along the minus strand of JAUWTT010000024.1, from coordinate 6,626 downwards.
GGTCATTCAGGTGCTGCTGGTAATAGTAGCTCATCCAGCTCACGTGAACTGGTCAATCGTACCCGCGCGCTACAATCTGGTTATTTTGCCGTTTCTGCTCACGTGGGTGGCGGTTGGCTGTTTCCGACTGGCTCGATGGCTTCCCCGTCCCTTTCGGTCTTATTCCGGAACTCCTGTAGCCGCCGGAGTGATTCTGTTACTCCTCCTCCTTGGTCCACTGCCGGAAATATACTTCTGGCCAAACAACTGGGCCAACCAGGGAGTCTTCCAGTATGACTACGATCAGAGCAGGCTCTTTGACGCTCATCGTCCAGAGGAAGTCCCACGCTTCTATGGTGAGTTAGCCGGGAGAGAAAGGGGAAGTGAATTGGTACTGGAGGCTCCTTGGTACTACAACTGGCATTATTACCCCTACTATCAGAGACTCCACGGGCAGCGTACCGTTATCGGGTTTGTTGGCAACGGATTCAGGGCAGGGGAAGTACCTCGCGACCCCACGAGGTTCAGATTCGTCAACAGTATTCATTTGGACGATCCGGAAGAGGTGCTGAATCGTGGGGTTTCACTCGTTGTTTTCCACAAGAAACTGTTTGACGAGATGCCGGGCCCGTTCCCACAGCAACCAGTCGACATGACTCCTTGGATAGCCAAATACTCTGGAGTTTTTGGCACCCCTGCTTACGATGATGAGTTTGTGACCGTGTTCGATTTGTCACCCAAAAGGGAAACACTATCTCAGTGATATGAAACATGGGATAGTGAAGTGCGGAATGCAGTATTTGAAAGTAGATTTCTTAGATGACGAGAGGTAATTCTATGTCTGATTCGAAGCCGAAGACCATGGGGCAGCAGCTTGGGCGGCGTTCCTGGGCAGAACCCTGGAAGATAAAGATGGTTGAACCGATCCGACTCAAGAGCAAGTCGGACCGACAGCGCGCATTGGAAGAGGCAGGTTTTAACACTTTCTTGTTGCGGTCGGAAGACGTGTACATTGACCTGCTTACGGACAGTGGAACCAGTGCCATGAGTGACCGGCAGTGGTCTGGCATGATGCTGGGGGATGAAGCCTATGCAGGCAGCCGGAATTTCTTTCGCTTGGAACACGCAATTAGGGAGTTTTATGGGTACGAGCATGTAGTTCCGACCCATCAGGGGCGCGGTGCAGAACATCTGATCAGCCAGGCTCTGATCTCTCCTGGCCAATATATCCCTGGGAACATGTACTTCACCACGACCCGATTGCATCAGGAGTTGGCGGGTGGGACATTTGTCGACGTTATTGTTGATGAGGCGCATGATCCAGCCAGTGACTTCCCCTTCAAAGGTAATGTTGATCTGCGAAAGCTTGAGGCGTTGATTCATGAAGTCGGGTCCGAGAAGATTCCTTACGTCAGCCTTGCCGGCACCGTGAATATGGCAGGTGGACAGCCGATCAGCATGGAGAATGTCCGCTCTGTGCGAGAACTCTGTGACCGATACGACATCCGGGTTTATCTGGACGCCACCCGCATGGCTGAGAACTGTTTCATTATCCAGGAGCGAGAGGCTGGATACTCGCAGACTCCGATTGCCCAGATCCTGAAGGAGTTCTGTGGATATACGGCCGGCGCCTGGATGAGTGCCAAGAAGGACAGCCTGGTCAACATAGGTGGATGGTTGGCAGTCAATGACGCAGACGTATTTGATCAGGTTCGCAACATGGTTGTTATTTACGAAGGGCTGCACACTTATGGAGGATTAGCGGGTCGCGACATGGAAGCCCTGGCGATCGGCGTTGAAGAATCTGTAGACGACGACCATATTCGAACCAGAGTGAATCAGGTTCGCTATCTGGGGAACCTGCTCGTGGCCTGGGATGTGCCGATCGTCCGCCCCGTGGGAGGGCATGCAGTCTTTCTCGATGCGAAACGATTCTTCCCTCATATCCCTCAAGACGATTTCCCCGCTCAGACCCTGGCCGCAGAGCTCTATCTCGATTCAGGTGTCCGTTCCATGGAGAGAGGAATTGCCAGCGCGGGGAGAGACTCTGAGACCGGGGAAAACCGGCACCCGAAGCTGGAATTAACTCGTCTTACGATCCCAAGGCGCGTTTACACCCAGGCACACATGGATGTGGTGGCTGAAACCGTCAAGTCGGTCTTCGATAATCGAGATTCGTTTCGAGGGCTGGAAATGGTATACGAGCCCAAATACCTGCGATTTTTCCAAGCAAAGTTCAAAAGAATCTAATCAAACAGCGAGGCGGCGAATCGAATACGGATAGTCTTGGTTCAATGGAAGTATTCGCCGTTCCTCGCCTTATCGGCGTCGCCGTCCCCATTCGCGTTCCCGTAATCGAAATCCTCGTTGAAGTCCGAGTCGTAAGCGACGTAATCAAGGTCGTCCAGGTCCTCCTCGGATTCATCGTATTCGTCGCTTAGATCGGAATCATCGAACTCGTCATCGTCCGTCTCGACCAAGAACGTTGCAAAGCTTATTCCAGAACTGTTTTCGCAAGGCAACATGGCGGATTCTCCGCTTAGCATTATCGCTCATTGAATCAGGTTCAGACAATAGAATGCTGTTAGGAATTCTGGCCTCGAGGTCTCGGGGTCTCTGGGTCAAACCACCAAGTCACCAAGGGCACCAAGGAAATGTCAGCCTGCCACCGGCATCCGGCATCTGGTATCCGGTATCATGCCTCCGGCCCCCGGCAGGCTCAAGGTACGTCACCTCTGGCAAGAATCTCCTCTACTGAGTTTCCACACGGCGCGATTGGCTCGTTGTTCTTTTGTCCGAAGAATGGTTGATGCTTTCCGCAACTCCACTTAGAATCCAGCGAGACGCAAGACGTGAAAGTATTCGAGAGAGTGAATAGGTTGAAATTCACATTGCTCGCGTGTGCGTGTGGTTTTAGGGAAGGAAAACGCGAAACTCTCTGCTAATATTGGCGACGGACAAAATCAACTGAAAGGAGAGCGCATGCCACGAAACGAGAGTCTGTTTGAGGCAATCTGCAAAGGGGATAGAGACACTGTGACGGATCTTGTGCAGAAGGTTCTGGACAGAGGTGACGACGTAGTTGACCTTCTCAATAACTCCATGATTCCTGCAATGCGAGAAATGGGCGATAGGTTCAGCCGCAATGACGTGTACGTTCCCGATATGCTGATTGCAGCCCGGGCGATGCAGTCCGGGCTCGACTTGATTGCTCCGCAGCTGGCCAGCTCCGGCCATAAAAGCGTTGCCAAAGTTTGTATCGGGACTGTGAAGGGTGATTTGCATGACATTGGCAAGAACCTGGTTGCGATGATGCTCAAGGGCGCCGGTTATGAAGTCATTGACCTCGGCGTAGACTGCAATGTGAGTCAGTTCCAGCAAGCCGTTGATGACGGAGCCAACGCTGTACTTTGTAGTGCTCTGCTCACCACAACCATGCCCTATATGAAGTCTGTGGTCGAGCATTTCAAGGAGAGGCCCGACGTGAAGGTTGTGATTGGCGGGGCTCCTGTAACAGAGCAGTACGCTGAAGAAATTGGAGCTGATGGATATGGGCCGGACGCGAATCAAGCTGTCAAAGTGCTCGATTCTTGTGTGAAGGCCTCGTAGCCCTTTGAATGTATCTCAGAAGCGCTCGATCCTGCTGAGCAGGCGAACGCAGCACCGGACGCCTCAGGACAACGCTGACCCGGCCCGATGGTGAATTGGTGGGAAGAGTCTCTCTTCGGGACGACTCCCATCCTGTCCTGAGACTCATCTTCTTGGAGGTGTCCAATGACTGATGCCAATTCCCAGGGCAATTGCCCAAAAGCCTTATGGTTGTTCCTCTTCTGCTTCGTTTTCGTTAGTCAGTTCCTGGCCGTTGAGGCTCAGGATTCGGAGGTCAAGATTTGGATGGAGGAGGAAGTGATACCCACCTATCCTGTCGGAGATCCGGATCCGAATCCGATCTTTTACAACGGACGCGTTTATCAGGGCGCCCAGGGTCACGTGTATCCATATCCCCTTTTGGACAAGCTGAGCAATGAAAAGATAGACAGGAAGCATAAGGTCGTGTATTTGGAGAATGAGTATCTCAAGGTGGGAGTAATGCCGGGGCCGGGGGGAGGCGGCCGGATACACCTCGCTCAGGACAAAACAAATGGTTACGACTTTTTTTATAAACAGAGCGTTCTGAGGCCCGGCCTGATCGGAGTGCTGGGTGCCTGGTGGTCCGGAGGCGTGGAGTGGAATTTCCCGCATCACCATCGGACCTCAAACTTCCTTCCGCTTGACTACACACTGGAGGCGAATCCCGACGGCAGCAAAACGGTGTGGGTGGGTGAAATCGAAACCAGGCACCGGCTAAAATGGATGGTAGGCCTGACCCTGCACCCGGGGCGCTCAACGCTTGAAATGACAGCCAAGCTGTTTAATCGTACGCCACTGACCCACAGTTTCCTGTTCTGGTCAAACGTTTCGGTTCATGTGGATGACACGTACCAGTTCATTTTCCCGCCGAGTCAACAGTGGACGACGGGGCATGGGAAACACACCTTCTCCAAATGGCCATATGCAACCGGTGACACCGTTCTGGGCAGAAGGGGCTACGAAGAAGGCCAGGACTTGAGCTGGTGGAAGAACAGCACTTCTTCGATCTCTATCTTCTCGTTTCTTTCTGACGAGGACTTCTTCGCGGGCTACAACCATGGCAAGCAAGCGGGTGTTGTGCACGTGGCGGATCACCATTTGGTTCCCGGCAAGAAAATGTGGAGTTGGGGGACCGGTGAACGTGCTCAGGTGTGGGACAAGATTCTCACGGACACTGACGGACCTTATATCGAGTTGATGATTGGGGCTTACCAGGACAACCAGCCGGACTATAGCTGGATGCAGCCCTTTGAAGTCAAGACTTTCACCCAGACCTGGTACCCGTTACGCGACATTGGAGGAGTCAAGAATGCCAACCTGGAGGCGGCAGTTAACCTGGAGGTTCAGGATGGTTCTGTGGTGCGCGTTGGCCTCAATACGAGTTCGAAGCGAGACGGTGCCGAAGTCCTGGTCCAAGCAGGGGGCAGAGTTCTTTTGCGTGAGCGGGTAGATATCAGCCCAGCAGAGCCTTTCGTTCGGGAACTGCCCTTGCCCGCTAACCTTAGCATCAAAGATCTGAAAGTTTCTCTTCTGAGTTCTGATGGAGAAGAGTTGATCTCCTACAAGCCGGTTGACGTGGATCCCGAGCCTGAGCCGACACCCGTTGTGCCACCACTCCCACCGAAGGAAGTTCCAACCATTGAAGAGCTGTATCTTGCCGGGCTTCGGCTGGTTCAGTTTCATAGTGCCGCTCTTTCTCCTGATCCTTACTGGGAAGAAGCATTGCGAAGAGACCCGGGGGACTACCGCACCAACACGGCTCTTGGTCTTCTTTACATAAAACGGGGTAGGTTCAGTGAAGCCGAAGAGCGCCTCGAGGCCGCACTGGAACGTGCGACGGAAAACCAGACGATTCCGATGGATGGAGCGGCCTACTACTATCTGGGTCTGGCCCAGAGTGCTCTGGGGAAGAAGGAAGCTGCATATCGGACGTTTTATCGGGCGACCTGGAGTTACGCATGGCATGGCCCTGCCTACTTTGCACTTGCCGAATTGGCGACGGCCAAAGGCGATTATACAAGTGCCTTTGATTTTCTCAGAAGGTCGCTTTCAACTAACCAGCTGAACACCCGGGCCCTGAACCTGACAGTGTCTTTATTGAGGCGCAGTGGTGACCTGGACGAAGCTGATGCGCTCGCCCGACAGGTCCTGGACTGGGACCCTCTGGACTCTCGTGCCCTGTACGAGCGTTACCTGCTGAGCCGGATCACTGGTTCCGAAGAGAAGAACCAGCTTGAACGAGAAGTGACAATACGTCTTCGGGGTTCTCTGCAAAGCTACCTCGAATTAGCCCTTGATTACAGTGGAAACGGACTTTACGACGAAGGAATAGAAGTGCTGAGTCGGGCTCTGGAATTGAAGCCGGCTTCCGATGTCGCGGTTTCTATGAGTGGAAAGGGGTTGACCGATGGGTCCATGGCGATGGCGTACTACTATGTCGGACTCCTTTATATGAAGAAAGGCGAGGAGGAGAAGGCAACTAGATCCTTTAGAATGGCTTCGATCCAGCCGACCGAGCTGGTTTTCCCCTTTCGGCTCGAAGCTTATGAAGCACTCGAAGCAGCGATCGCAAAACACCCTGACGATGCTGCTGCACACTATTATCTCGGAAACCTTCTATTTGAGAGCCAGCCTGAAAGAGCGGTCAGGGAGTGGGAACGCTCGAGAAGTCTCAAGCCGGGCTTCGCAACGGTACACCGAAACCTCGGTATCGCGTACTCTCGTCTTCAGGACGACATTCCTGCCGCACTGGCCAGTTTGGAAAAGGCAGTTGAATCTGATCCGACCGATCCGAGGTTGTACCTTGAACTGGATCAACTCGCTGAACGTGGGAAGGTTGCGCCGGCTGAACGACTGGCGCGGCTCGAGAGGAACCAGGATGTGGTCGATCAGGACTACAATCTGTTAATGCGAGAAGCCTCTCTTTATGTTCAGGTGGGGGACTATGCAAAGGCGACGAATCTCCTGGAGAGCAGGCACTTTCACGTGTGGGAAGGTGGAGGGCGAATCCACGACAT